>NZ_JBHWUU010000008.1:0-123282 GCF_042737375.1 Streptomyces sp. NPDC060000 | reverse complement strand
TCAAGCGGCCCTGACCCGGTCCATCCACTGGACCGCCGTTGACATTCGTTCGGGCGACTGTCTTACTTACCGCCCAGAACGGTCATGAGCGTCAGCGACAAGCCCTGGCTGGCTGACCGGCAACCCTCGCTCCGCGGTGGGGTGCCCCAGGTGACGACCGGACCGACGTTTCGGTAGTGACGTATCGGTAAGCGCGAGGGCCCCTCAGGGGCCGGGACAGTGACGGTGACGGACATGTACGCAGCTCATCGGACGGCGCCCCGCCGCCCCCGGGGCTGCGTACGGCCGTACCTCGACATCCTCGTCGCCAACCGCGCCGTCGACCTTCTCCGCGTGAACAGCGCACTGTGTACCGCACCGGGCCGTGCCCGCTGTCGGGGCTGAACGAACCCCCTCACACCTCAGCCCCGCCGCCGCGTTCCTGACGAACACCGCCCGAGCGGTGTGCCGTTGTCCGCCCCACCCCGGTCTCCAGTACGCATCCGTGCGCCATGCCCGGTGCGCTGCCGCCGAGCGGTCCCCGCCGCCCCGCCGAAGCGCACGCAGCCGCCCACGCCTGCCGTGACCCGGGGTGTCCGACTCCCGCCGGAGCCCCTCATGAGTGAACCCCCAGGCGCAGTGACCCTCGCCGAGGCCGCACCCGCCATCGACACCCCGTCAGAGAAGCTCACCGCCCAGCGGGTCCAGCCGCTGCGCCGGCCGGGCCGCTGGATCGCCACCGCCGTGGCCCTGGTCCTGGTGGCGCAGTTCGCCCACGGACTGATCTCCAACCCCTTCTACCAGTGGGACCGCTTCGGCTACTGGTTCCTGAGGCCGGTGATCCTCGACGGACTGCTGGTCACCCTTGAAGTCGCCGCCTACAGCGCGGTGCTGGGCCTGCTCGGCGGCATTCTGCTCGCCGTCGCCCGGCTCTCCAGGAGCCCGGTGCTGCGCGCGGTCAGCTGGACCTACGTCTGGGCGCTGCGCTCCATCCCGCTGATCGTGCTGCTGCTCTTCCTCTACAACTTCAGCGCCCTGTACCAGACCCTGAGCGTGGGCGTCCCCTTCGGCCCGGCGTTCTTCCGCTTCGACGAGTCCCGGCTGGCCACCGACATGGTGATCGCCGTCGTCGGCCTCAGCCTCAACGAGGCGGCCTACGCCGCCGAGGTGGTCCGCGGCGGCATCCTCTCCGTCGACCAGGGTCAGCACGAGGCGGCCGCCGCGCTCGGCCTGCCCAAGGGCTACCAGTTCTGGAAGATCGTGTTCCCGCAGGCCCTGCGGTCGATCACTCCGAACTACGTCAACCAGCTGATCGGCCTGGTCAAGTCCACCTCGCTGGTCTTCTACGTGTCCCTGCTCGACCTGTTCGGCACCGCGCAGACCATGGGAGCCACCTACCCGGGCGACATCGTGCCGCTGCTGCTGGTCGTCACCGTCTGGTACCTGATCCTGACCAGCCTCGTCTCCGTCGTCCAGTTCTACGTCGAGCGGTACTACGCCCGGGGCGCCACGCGTTCCCTGCCGCCGACGCCGTTGCAGAAACTGCGGACCGGTCTCACCGACCTGCGGGCCCGCATCCGCCGGGAGGCCGCCGTATGACCACCGAGACCGTGCAGAGCTCCGAGACCGCCGGGATCGTCCCCGCCGCCGTCGAGGTGCACGACGTGCACAAGTGGTACGGCGCCCACCGGGTCCTGGACGGAGTGAGCCTGACCGTGCGGCCCGGCGAGGTCACCGTGATCCTCGGTCCGTCCGGCTCCGGCAAGTCCACCCTGCTGCGGGTCGTCAACCACCTGGAGAAGCCCGAGATCGGCTACGTCAGTGTCAACGGCGAGCTGATCGGCGTCCGCAGGCACGGCGACCGGCTGCGTGAGCTGAGCGAACGGGCCATCCTGACCCAGCGCGGCCGGATCGGCTTCGTCTTCCAGAACTTCAACCTCTTCCCGCATCTGACCGTGCTGGACAACGTCGCCGCCGCGCCGGTCGCCACCGGGAGACTCGCCAAGTCCGCCGCCCTGGGACTGGCCCGGGAACTCCTGGACCGGGTGGGCCTCGCCGACAAGGCCGGGGCCTACCCCCGGCAGCTGTCCGGCGGCCAGCAGCAGCGCGTCGCCATCGCCCGCGCCCTCGCGCTGCGCCCCGGCGTGATCCTCTTCGACGAACCCACCTCCGCCCTCGACCCCGAGCTCGTCGGCGAGGTCCTCGCGGTCATCAAGGACCTGGCGACCAGCGGCACCACGCTCGTCATCGTCACCCACGAGGTCGGTTTCGCCCGCGAGGTCGCCGACCGGGTCGTCTTCATCGACGGCGGGAAGATCGTCGAGCAGGGCCCGCCCGGCGAGGTCCTCGACAATCCGCGGCACGAGCGGACCCGGGACTTCCTCAGCAAGGTGCTCTGACACCGACACACCACGACTTCCCCCCACGCCACCACCCTCTCATCCAGTCACAAAGGACGGCCATGTCTGCCCACTTCACCCGACGCAGCCTGATCCGCGGCATCACCGCGGCGACCGCGGTCGCCACCCTCGCCACCGGGCTCGCCGCCTGCGGTGGTGACAGCGAGGCCGCCACCAAGACCGACAGCGCCGCCGGCAGCGTGACCGTCGGCCGGGCGTCCAACGGCGCCGCCAAGGAGACCGCCCTGAAGGTCGCCGAGGTCAAGTCGATCAGCGCCGAACTGCCCGCCGCCGTCAAGAAGAGCGGCAAGCTGAACATCGGCATCGGCGCGCTGCCCTCCGGCTTCGCCCCGCTGGCGTACGTCGGTGACGACCAGAAGACCCTCACCGGCGCCGAGCCCGACCTCGGCCGTCTGGTGGCCGCGGTCCTCGGCCTGACGCCCGAGACGAAGAACTTCACCTGGGAGAACCTCTTCGTCGGCATCGACAGCGGCAAGGTCGACGTCGGCTTCTCCAACATCACCGACACCGAGGAGCGCAAGAAGAAGTACGAGTTCGCCTCCTACCGCCAGGACAACCTCGGCTGGGAGGTCAAGAAGTCCAGCAAGTGGAACTTCGACGGAAACTACGAGAACCTCGCCGGTCTGACCGTCACCGTCGCTTCCGGCACCAACCAGGAGAAGATCCTCCTGGAGTGGAAGAAGAAGCTGGAGTCCGAGGGCAAGAAGCTCACCGTCAAGTACTACCCGGACCGCAACGGCATCTACCTGGCGCTCGCCAGCGGCAAGATCGACGCGTACTTCGGCCCCAACCCCGGCATCGCCTACAACGTCTCCCAGACCGCAGGCAAGGCCAACGCCACTCGCAACGCGGGGACGTTCTCCGGCGCCGGCGAGACGCTCCAGGGCCTGATCGCCGCGACCGCCAAGAAGGACAGCGGCCTCGCCAAGCCGGTCGCGGACGCCATCAACCACCTGATCGAGAACGGGCAGTACGCCAAGTGGCTGGCGGCCTACAACCTCTCCAACGAGGCCGTCGCCAAGTCCGAGATCAACCCGCCGGGACTTCCCCTGGACAACTCCTGACGCCCCGTCGTCTCGGCGATGGCACATGCGAGTCGAGTCAGCACACGACAGGAAGGGACTCCGCCTCCGTGGCCTCCCCGATCGACCTCCGCGGAGCCGGATTTCCGACCGTCACCCACCCGCACCCGCTGGACAACGCCGTCTGGGCCGCGCTCACCGGCCCGCACGCCCCTCTCGCCGAACGCCTGGGCCGCGCCGCACGCTACCCGGCCGACATCAACGCCTTCGCCGCCCTCGCCGACCCCGGGGACCCGGCCGCCTGGGCCGACCTGCACACCCTCGTCGGCCCCGGAACCACCGTACGCGTCAAGCCTGTCGACCTCGTTCCCGACGGCTGGGAGGTCACCGGCGGGGGAGAGGGCGTGCAACTCGTCGCCACCGAGGAGTTCCGCACCGAACCGGCACCCGAGGCCGTCCGCCTCGGGCCCGACGACGTGCCGGAGATCCTCGGCCTCGTCGCCCGCACCCGGCCCGGCCCCTTCCTCCAGCGGACCATCGCCCTCGGCACCTACCTCGGCATCCGCCACCGGGGCCGCCTGATCGCCATGGCGGGCGAGCGAAGCGAGATGGGGGTCCCCCCGGCCGGAGGCTGGGGGAGGCTGCGACCGCCGGGCTGGACCGAGATCAGCGCCGTCTGCACCGACCCCGACCACCGCGGCAAGGGCCTCGCCACCCGACTGATCCGCGCGGTGGGCGCCGGCATCCGCGACCGCGGCGACACCCCGTTCCTGCACGCCGCCGCCGGCAACGCCCCCGCGATCGGCCTGTACGAGTCCCTGGGCTTCGTCCTGCGCCGCCGCTCGGCCATCGTCTCGGTGCGCACCCCGGGAACATCCGGCGCGGCCCGGGCGTTCTGACTGATGACGAGATGTGTGAGGCGCCGTCCGGCGCCAGGAAAGAGGGGGGAGCGGACGTGACCCACATACGCCGCGCCGTGCACCTCCACTCCCGGCCCCACATCGACCTCCAGCGCGTGGCCGGCGCGCTCTGTAGCTCCTGACGCTCCCCCAGCCCTCGGCCGGGGGACCAGTTCTGGCTGCGCTCGCCCCCGCCACGTGCCCGCGCCATCCCTGCGCGCAGGCCGGCGCTCTCGTACGGACCTCCAGGAAGGCACCCTCGTGTCCTCGACCCCCTCCTCCCCGCTGCATCTCGCCGTCGCTCTGGACGGCACCGGCTGGCACCCCGCCTCCTGGCGTGAGCCCGTCGCCCGACCCCGTGACCTGTTCACCGCCGGATACTGGGCCGACCTGGTCGCCGAGGCCGAGCGCGGACTGCTCGACTTCGTGACCATCGAGGACGGCCTCGGTCCGCAGTCCTCCCACTTCCTGGACCCGGACGACCGCACCGACCAGGTCCGCGGCCGCCTCGACGCCGTCCTGATCGCCTCGCGCATCGCCCCGCTCACCCACCACATAGGCCTGGTGCCGACGGCGGTCGTCACCCACACCGAGCCGTTCCACCTCTCCAAGGCGATCGCCACCCTCGACTACGTGAGCACCGGCCGGGCCGGCCTGCGCGTCCAGATCACCGCCCGCCCCACCGACGCCGCCCACTTCGGCCGCCGCACCATCCCCCGCATCGAGGCCTATGACGCCCCGGCCACCCAGGACCTGGTGACCGACCTGTTCGACGAGGCCGCCGACTACGTCGAGGTCGTGCGCCGCCTCTGGGACAGCTGGGAGGACGGCGCGGAGATCCGGGACGTGGCCACCGGCAGGTTCATCGACCGCGACAAACTCCACTACGTCGACTTCGAGGGCCGCCACTTCAGCGTCAAGGGGCCCTCCATCACCCCGCGTCCGCCGCAGGGCCAGCCCCTGGTCACCGCACTCGCCCACGACACGGTCCCCTACCGACTGGTGGCCCGCGCCACCGACGTCGGCCATGTCACCCCGCACGACAGCGACCACGCCCGGGCGATCGTCGCCGAGGTCCGCGCCGAACAGGAGCGGGCAGGGCGGGCCACGGAGCCGCTGCACCTCTTCGGGGACCTGGTCGTCTTCCTCGACGACGACCCGGCCGAGGCCGCCGCCCGCCGCGACCGCCTCGACGCCCTCGCCGGCGAGGAGTACCGCAGCGACGCCCGTATATTCACCGGCTCACCCGCCCAACTTGCCGACTTGCTACAGGAGTTGCAGGAGACCGGCCTGACCGGCTTCCGGCTGCGCCCCGCCGTCGCCGGCCACGACCTGCCGGCCATCACCCGGGGCCTCGTCCCCGAACTCCAGCGCCGCGGCGCGTTCCGCCGCGCCTACGAGGCCGACACCCTGCGCGGGCTGCTCGGCCTGCCCCGCCCCGCCAACCGCTACGCCGCCCCGGCCCACGCCTGAGCGGGAGGGAGACCCCACCATGAGCAAGCCCCAGAAGCAGATCCACCTGGCCGCGCACTTCCCCGGCGTCAACAACACCACCGTGTGGAGCGACCCGCAGGCCGGCAGCCACATCGAGTTCGGCTCCTTCGCCCACTTCGCCCGCACCGCCGAACGCGCCAAGTTCGACTTCCTCTTCCTCGCCGAGGGTCTGCGCCTGCGCGAACAGGGCGGCAAGATATACGACCTGGACGTGGTCGGCCGCCCGGACACCTTCACGATCCTCGCCGCGCTGGCCGCCGTCACCGATCGCCTCGGCCTCACCGGCACCATCAACTCCACCTTCAACGAGCCCTATGAGGTGGCCCGGCAGTTCGCCAGCCTCGACCACCTCTCCGACGGCCGCTCCGCGTGGAACGTCGTCACCTCCTGGGACGCCTTCACCGGCGAGAACTTCCGCCGCGGCGGATTCCTCCCGCAGGACGAGCGCTACTCCCGCGCCAAGGAGTTCCTCGCCACCGCGGGCGAGCTCTTCGACTCCTGGCGGGGCGACGAGATCGTCGCCGACCGGAGCACCGGCACCTTCCTCCAGGACGCCAAGGCGGGGGCCTTCGTCCACGAGGGCAGCCACTTCGACATCCAGGGCCGGTTCAACGTCCCGCGCAGCCCCCAGGGCCGCCCGGTGATCTTCCAGGCCGGGGACTCCGACGAGGGCCGCGAGTTCGCCGCCTCCACGGCCGACGCGATCTTCAGCCGGCACGCCACCCTCGATGCCGGCCAGACCTTCTACACCGACGTCAAGGCACGCCTCGCCAAGTACGGCCGGCGCGCCGACCAGCTGCTGATCCTGCCCGCCGCGAGCTTCGTCCTGGGCGACACCGACGCCGAGGCCGAGGAGATCGCCAAGGACGTCCGCCGCCAGCAGGTCAGCGGCGCCACCGCCATCAAGCACCTGGAGTTCGTCTGGAACAGGGACCTCTCCGGCTACGACCCGGAGGGCCCCCTGCCCGACATCGACCCGGACCTCGGCGAGCACCACATCGCGCGCGGCCGCGCCCAGGTCCGGATGTACCGTGACCCGCTGGCCACCGCCCGCGAATGGCGCGAGCTCGCGGAAGCCAACAACTGGTCGATCCGCGACCTGGTCATCGAGACCGGCAACCGCCAGAACTTCGTCGGCTCCCCGGCGACCGTCGCCCGGACGATCAACGACTACGTCCAGGCCGACGCCGCCGACGGCTTCATCCTCGTCCCGCACATCACCCCGAGCGGCCTCGACGGGTTCGCCGACAAGGTCGTCCCGCTCCTCCAGGAACAGGGCGTCTTCCGCACCGAGTACGAAGGCACCACGCTCAGGGACCACCTCGGCCTCGCCCACCCGGACGCGACGGGCGGCGCCGACCGGGTGGCCTCGTGAAGTTCCTCGCCATCACCCTGATCGTGCACCGTCCGGACCCGGTCACCGGCGTCCGCAAGCCGACCCGGGAGCGCTTCCGCGAAGTGGTCGACAACGCCCTGCTCGCCGAGGAACTCGGCTTCGACGGCTTCGGCGTGGGGGAGCGGCACGAGCGTCCCTTCATCTCCTCCTCCCCACCGGTGGTACTGAGCCACATCGCCGCCCTCACCCGCCGCATCCGGCTCTTCACCGCCGTGACGACCCTCAGCCTCCTCGACCCGGTCCGCGCCTACGAGGACTACGCCACCCTCGACCACCTCTCGGACGGCCGCCTGGAGCTGATCATCGGCAAGGGCAACGGCGCCGCCCAACGCGAGCTGTTCCAGGTCACGCCCGACGACCAGTGGGAGCGCAACGCCGAGAGCTACGAGGTGTTCCGGCAGATCTGGCGCAACGACCAGGTCACCGCCGCCACCCGGTTCCGCCCGGAGCTGACGGACGCGGAGGTGTGGCCCCGGCCCTACCAGCAGCCCGTAAGGGTCTGGCACGGCAGCGCCACCAGCAAGGAGTCCGTCGACCTGGCCGCCCGCCACGGCGACCCGCTGTTCTCGGCGAACGTCACCCACCCCATCGAGCCCTACGCCGAGCTGATCCGGTACTACCGGGAGCGCTGGGAGCACTACGGCCACGACCCGGCCGCCCTCGCGGTCGGCGCCGGCTCGGCGGGACTGTACGTCGCGCGCACCTCCCAGGAGGCCGCCGAGGCCTACCGGCCGATCTTCGAGGGCACGCTCGCCTTCCAGAGAGAGGCCGGGCTGCCCGTGGTCTTCGAGACGCTGGAGGACTTCGTCGAGCGCAGCTCCGCCCTGATCGGCAGCCCGCAGCAGATCATCGACAAGGTGTACCGCTACCACGAGCGGTTCGGCCACACGGTGCTGCATGTGCACGCCGACGCGAGCGGCCTCACCGACACCCGGCACCGCGACTCGCTGGAGCTGTTCCAGTCGGAGGTGGCGTCGGTGCTCCGCAAGGACATCCCGGACCCCCCGTTCGACTGGGGCCCGGTGCTTTTGACGCCGTCGACCACCGAGGAGCCGACCCGTGTCTGACATCCCCCTCGGCGTTCTCGACCTGGTCCCGATCTCCTCGGGATCGACGGCCGCGGACGCCCTGCGCAACTCCGTCGACCTGGCCCGGCACACCGAACGCCTCGGATACGCCCGCTACTGGTTCGCCGAGCACCACCTCAACCCCGGCGTCGCGGGCACGTCCCCGGCGGTCGTCCTGGCGCTGACCGCGGCCGCCACCTCCACCATCCGGCTCGGCTCCGGCGCCGTACAGCTCGGACACCGCACCGCCCTGTCCACGGTGGAGGAGTTCGGACTGATCGACGCGCTGCACCCCGGCCGCTTCGACCTGGGCCTGGGCCGCTCGGGCGGCCGTCAGCCCGGCGAGCGGGGGAGTCCGCCGCCCGTGGCCACCCCGGTCGTCGACGGCCGGGCCCCGAACGGTCTGCTGATCCCGCCCCGCTTCTCCTTCGAACGGCTCCTCGGCTCGCCCCGGATCGCCCTGCAACGCAGGCTGCTCCTCCTGCCGAACGCCGAGTCGCAGGACTACGCCGAGCAGATCGACGACATCCTCGCCCTGCTGGCCGGTACCTACCGCTCCCCGGAGGGCGTCGAGGCGCATGTCGTACCCGGCGAGGGCGCCGATGTCGACGTGTGGATCCTGGGCAGCAGCGGTGGCCAGAGCGCGGAGGTCGCGGGCGCCCGGGGCCTGCGCTTCGCCGCGAACTACCACGTCAGCCCGGCCACCGTCCTGGAGGCGGTGGACGGATACCGGGCCCGCTTCAAGCCCTCCGCGTCCCTCGACGCGCCCTATGTCAGCGTCTCCGCCGATGTCGTCGTGGCCGAGGACGACGCACGCGCCGCGAACTCGCCACCGGCTACGGCCTGTGGGTGCGCAGCATCCGCACCGCCGAGGGCGCGATCCAGTACCCGACACCGCAGGAAGCACGCGCCCACGTCTGGACCGACGAGGACCGGGTGCTCGTCCAGGACCGGATCGACACGCAGTTCGTCGGTTCCCCGGCCCGGGTCGCCGACCTCCTGGAGCAGCTGCGGGAAGCCACCGGCGCCGACGAACTGCTCGTCACCACCATCACCCACGACCACGCGGACCGCGTCCGCTCCTACGAACTCCTCGCCGAGGAGTGGCGCCGCAGAGGTCACTCGTCCCAGTCGAGTTGATGCACCGGCGTCCCCAAGGACCGCCCGTACGCGACCGCCTCGGCGCGGCCGGCCTCGTCGCCGCGCCGACGGCGGAACACCTTCCCGGCGACTTCGTGCTCCGGGACAACCAGGCCACCCGGCACTACGCCGTGGACGACTACGGCGACGGTGCCCGCGTCCACCGCAAGGTGCTCGCCGTGGAGCCCCTGCGCTCCGCCCCGGCCGCACAGGCCACGACGTCCAGCAGGCGTCGGCCGGCGTCGCCGGCGAACCACTCGGCGTGGCCGACGTAGTACTCGTAGGCCAGCCGCGTGTTCTCCGCCGACCGGGTGACGCCGTGGAAGTAGCCCAGCTCGGACAGCGCGAACTCGGCGTGCACCAGCGGCAGAAGCTCCGGGAGTGCCGCCGATTCGGCGGAGGTGAGCGGTCGTACGGACTGGTAGCCCTCGACGAGCGCCGTCACGTCCGCCTCGCGTACCGGGTAGCCGGGCCGCAGCCACTGCACGGTGTTGCGTTCGATCGCCGTGGCCAGATCGTGCACGGCGGTCGTGCGGTCGCTCATGCCGAAGTCCAGGACGGTGCGGACCTGTCCGTCCCCGCCCCACAGCAGGTTGGAGGCGTGCCAGTCGTTGTGAGTCCACAGGGGTTCCAGACCGGACAGATGCGGTGCGAGCCGTTCGTGCAGCGGCAGCAGCGCCCGCCGGGTGTCCTCGCGCCATGGGAAGCGCCTTATTCCTGAAGCGAGTTGTGGCCGCTCGTCCAGGTAGCGTTCCAGCGCCTCCCAGGGATCCCGGGCGGCGAACACCGTGAACGAGGCGACGAGCGGCTGCACCCGCCGCCGTGGCGCGTCGAACCCCCGCGCCGCCAGGTGCAGTCGGGCCAGCGCCGCACCCGCCGCCGTGGCGTGCGTGGCGGAGCGGAAGGGCGACCAGGACAGCGCGTCCCGGTACAGGTCCTCCCCGGCACCGGCCGAGTGCACCTCGTACGTCCACGGCCCGCGCCCCGCCGCGTCCAGGACCTCCACCACCGGCGCGCCGTGCTCCCGCAGATGGCGCAGGAAGGCGTGCTCCTCGGCCAGCCCTTCCGGTGAACGCACACCGACGTGGTGCCGCTTCACGAACAGCCGCCGTCCGTCCCGCTCGACGACGGCCGCCGCGGACAGCGGGCGAGGACTGCGCCAGACCACCCGGGCACCCGCCCCGACGACGTCCGTCACCTCGTCGTCGGTCAGCGGCGCCCAGTCGGGCTCCACCGGATCGGTGCCGAGACCGTGAGCCAGATGTGAACTCACGGTGTCTTCACCGCCGTTGTGCCGCGCAGCGCCTCCAGGAGCCGGCGCTCGGTGGCCGCGAACCCGGGCGCGGTGAAGTCCTCCGCCCCGCGCGGGCGGGCCAGCGGCACCTCCACGCGCTCGACGACGGTGGCCGGGCGCGAAGACAGGACGTGCACGGTGTCCGCGAGCAGGACCGCCTCGCGGATGTCGTGGGTGACCAGCAACACCGTCCACCGGTGGCGCTGCCACATCTGCGCCAGCCACAGCTGCATCTCGGTGCGGGTCAGCGAGTCCAGCGCCCCGAACGGCTCGTCGAGCAGCAGCACCGGACGCTCCAGGACGACCGTGCGCAGCAGCGCGGCCCGCTGCCGCATGCCTCCGCTGAGCTGCGAGGGGTACGCCTTCTGGAACCCGTCGAGCCCGAAGTCGGAGAACAGCGCGTCGGCCCGGGCCCGGGCCTCCCTCCTGCGCACGCCCTGCGCCTCCAGGCCGAGCGCGGTGTTGTCCAGCACGGTCCGCCAGGGGAACAGCAGGTCCTTCTGCGGCATGTAGGCGACCTTGCCGGACTCCACCCCGGCCGGTTCGCCCTCCACCAGCACCTGGCCCGCCGTCGGACGGTCGAGCCCGGAGACGAGGTTGAACAGCGTGCTCTTGCCACTGCCGCTCGGCCCGATGACGGCCGCGAACTCGCCCGGTTCCACCGACAGTTCGAGCCCTCGCAGGACCTCAAGCGAGCCGAAGGACTTTGCGACCCCGTCGATACGCAGACTGCTCATGACCTCTCCTCCCGCTGCGCCCGCTCCCACGGCAGCACCAGCCGTTGCAGCAGACAGGCCGCCCCGAACAGCGCGACGCTCAGGGCCGCCGTCACTCCCACCGCCGCGAACACCAGGTCCGTCCGGAACGCGCTCTTCTGCGCCTGCATGTAGATCCCGAGCCCGGCCTCCGCGCCCGCGTACTCCGCGAACACCGCGCCGACGACGGCGTAGGTGATGCTCACCCGCAGCCCGGCGAAGAAGTAGGGCATCGCGCTCGGCACCCGCACCAGCCGGAAGGTCCGCAGCCGTCCCGCGCCCAGCGAGCGCAGCAGCCGCATCGCCTCACGGTCGGTCGAGGCGAACCCGGCGGCCAGGTTCGCGGCCAGCGGGAAGAACGTCGTCAGCGTCACCACCAGCATCTTCGGCAGCAGCCCGAAACCGAACCAGATGATGAGCAGGGGAGCCACGGCCACGATCGGGATCGTCTGCGAGGCGACCAGGAGCGGGTACAGGCCCCGGCGGGCCGCCGCCGAGAAGTCCAGCACCACGGCGACCAGCCAGGCCGCCGTGAACGACAGCGCGAAACCGAGCAGGGTCTCCTGGAGCGTGGGCACGGTCTGCGTCCACAGGTCCGCGCGGCTGGCCCAGCCCTGCTCCAGCACCCGCGCCGGCGACGGCAGCATCGCCGGATCGACGCCCGCGCCCGTCACGTACAGCTGCCAGCCGCCTACCACGACGGCCAGCACCAGCAACGGCGGCCACAACGACCGCAGCAGCGAACTCACTTGGCGGCCCCGGTGCCGTCCGAGGCCGGCAGGTAGGCGTTGGTGAAGTAGGACGCGGCATCCGGGGCCTCGGTCAGCTTCCTGCCGTTCGCGTCGCTCAGCAGCCCCGCCCGGTACTCGAAGTCGGCGAAGGCCTGCCAGCGCTCCGCGCTCTGGACGCCGATCGTGCCGTCGGCGGCCCGGTAGTACTCCTTCGCGAGCAACTGCTCGCTCTTCTTCACGAGTCCGGTGTTGGTGAGCACGCTCTTGTTGGCGTCGACGAGGAGATCCGCGGCCTGGTCGGGGTGGTCGGCCGCGTACCGGTACCCCTTGTCGACGGCGGCCAGGAACTTCTTCGCGAGCTCCGGGTTCTTCTTCAGGAAGCGGTCGGAGGAGGCGAGGAGGGTCGAGTAGATCGCCGGGAAACCGTAATCGGACAGCTGGAAGTTCTTCAGCGGCTTACCGCTCAGCTCCGCCTCCAGCCCCTCCCAGGTCGGCATCGGCATCGCGAAGTCCGCCTTCCCCGCGTAGAGCGCCGCGTACGCCGAGGTGCTGAGGGTCACCTGCCTGAAGTCGCCCTTGCCGCCCGCGTTCTGGATCACCTTCTGCAGGAGCGGCTTCTCGTAGGGCGCGCCGAAACCGGCGTACGTCTCGCCGTCCAGGTCCTTCGGGGACGCGATGTCCGTACGGCCGGCGCGCACCGCGATGGTGACGTTCGTCTTCTGGGTGACCGCGTAGACGGAGGTGATGTCCTGCCCGGCGGCGCGCGCCGTGGTGACGCCCTCCTGGTAGGACACGCCGAAGTCGGCCTTGTGGCTCGCGATCAGCGTCTCGGGCGCGGTCGAACCGTAGGGCACGATCTTCAGATCGATGCCGGCGGCCTTGAACCAGCCCTTCTGGCGGGCGACGTAGATGCCGGTGTGGTTGGTGTTCGGCGTCCAGTCCAGGGCGAGGGTGACGGTCGTGGTGCCGTTTCCGGCGGTGGCGTCGGCCGAGGGGTCCGCCGAGCAGCCGGTGGCGGCGAGGACGGCCGACGCGGCTATGACGGACAGGGCGGTACGGCGGTGCATGAGGTTTCCTTGGGGGCGAGGGGAGTGGGAGCGGTGCCGGCACGGTCACACCCGGCGACACAGCGCGCTGTCCACCCGCTTGAAGTCGACGGCCAGTCGCCGGGTCAGCCCCCGCGCCTGGCAGGACAGGACACTCATGCGGCCACGGCCGGCAGCAGCGCGTTGGTGAAGGAGCGGTCCCAGTCCCGGTCGTGCGCGAGCGCGCCGTGTTCCGCGAGCCAGTGCGCGTAGGGGCCCGTCCGCCCCGGATCGATCACTCCCCAACGGCCTTCCGGATCCGTCCAGGTGGGCGCGATCAGGGCGAGGGACCGGGCTATCAGCGGGCGCGGGAAGTAGGGGATGACCCCCTCGAGCAGCTCCAGCGTGCGCTCGGGGTCCTGCGCGGCGGCCGCGTAGCCCCGTGCCGTGACGGCGAGGAAGTCCCGTACGAGAGACGGCCGTTCGGTGAGGAGGTGTTCGTTCGTGCCCAGCAGGTAGCTGTGGTAGCGGGGTGCGCCGATCTCGTCGACCGGCCAGGTCACGCGCTGCTCCTCGGGGAGGTCGCCGCGCAGCGCGTCCCAGGACCAGTAGGTGCCGAAGGTGGCGTCTGCCTCGCCCGCCTCGATGTCGTCCACGGTGAGCTCGCGCGTGCCGGCGTCGATCATGACCACCGCGTCCGGGTCGCCGCCGTCGGCCGCCACCAGATGGCGGACCATGGCCAGGCCGCGCGGGGTCGGGTTCAGGGCGACGCGGTGGCCCGCGAGTTCGCGGGGGCGGGTGATACCGGTGGACGCGGTGGTCTGGATCGCCTCCAGACCCCGGTGGTTGACGGCTGCCACGGCGATCAGCGGCTGGCCGTGCGCGGCACGCCGGGCCAGCAGCCGGTTGGGCGGGAAGACACCGAAGTCCACCTCGCCGCGTGCCAGGTACTCCAGGGTGTCACCCCGTCCCGGATCCTGGACCACGAGTTCCACGTCCAGCCCTGCCTCCGAGAACCAGCGGTGGGCACGGGCCACGTAGAAGCCGGAGGAATTGGGCCAGGGGTGGAAATAGTCGAGCATGACCCGGATGTGCGGCATGAGGGAACTCCGAAGGCGGCGCGTGAGGACACGGAAGGGTGGCGGAGGAGGGGGAGAAGCGGGGTGACGTGCGGCGGACGCCCGTCGGGTCAGACGGACCGGCGACAGCCGCACGTGCGACAGGGGCACGCGGTACAGGGCCACATGCGACAACAACAGGAGCTGCCCGCCGGGGTGGAGACCACCGGAGGCTTCGGCTCTACTGCTGCGGACACGTGTACTCCTACGCGGGGCGCCTGGGCGCGTTTCGTGCGGTCGGCGTCCCCATGGGGACCGCGTTCGACGAACGGATCCCAGACGCCCTCTCAGCCCGTCCGGGGAGGGGCTCCCGCGTAGATGGCCGAAACCATAACGGCAGTCGACGGTCCTTGCGCAACCTTGATCCGTAATGTGAGACGGTCCTGATCAATGGGTAAGACGCCCAGCTCGCGGGCGTACCATCGGCCGCCATGACCACCTCCCCGCTGCCCGGCCCCCTTGTCGACGACACCTGGCTGGCCGCCCGGCTCGACGACCCGCGGCTGGTCGTCCTCGACGCGACGGTGCTGCTTCCCTCACCCCGCCACGACGGTGACCACCGTTGCGCCGGCGGCCGCGAGGGGTGGCTCGAACGACGCCTCCCGGGTTCCCGGCACGCCGACCTGACCGGCGACTTCTCCGACCAGGAGGCGCCCTACCACTTCGCCGTGCCGAGCCCGCGGGCGCTGGCCGACGCGCTCGCCCGGGTCGGCGTGGGGGAGGGGAGCACGGTGGTCGCGTACGACACCGGGGGCGGTATCTGGGCGGCCCGGCTGTGGTGGATGCTGCGGGCGATCTCCGTGCCGGCGGCCGTGCTCGACGGGGGCCTGACGGCATGGGAGTCGGCGGGACGGCCGATCGCGTCCGGCGACGACGAGGTGCCGGTACCCGAGGTGACGCCCGTCACCCCCGTCCCACGTCCCGGACTGTGGACAGACGTCCACCAGGTGGGCGCCATCAGCCGGGGCGAACAGCCGGGCACCCTGGTCTGTGCGCTGCCCGCGGACGGCTTCGACGGGTCGGTCCCCACCCGGTACAGCCGACGCGGGCACATACCCGGGAGCCGCAGTCTTCCGGGTCGCGAACTCCTGGACGCCGAAGGGCGCGTGCTGCCTCCGGCCGATCTCGCCGCGCGCGTCGGCGCCGGTCTCGACGCCGCCGACACGCCGCTCGTCCTGTACTGCGGTGGCGGTGTCTCGGCCGCCGGGGTGGCCCTCGCCCTCACCCTGCTCGGGCGCGAGGACGTGTCCCTCTACGACGGTTCCCTGGAGGAGTGGTCGAAGGATCCGGCACGACCGCTGGAGCTGGGCGGCCCGGCCCGACCGCGGCCGGGTGGGGCGACCGGCCCGTGACGGGCGGCGGCGCCCGTTCGGCGTCACCGCGAAGCCGTCCGCGGCACGCCCTCCGCCACGGCCGAACTTCGAAGGTAGATCCCGGAGACCGCGCTGAGGCACACGGCCGCCGCGTTCCGTCGGGTCATCCGAAGGATGCCGCCCGCCACCCCGGCCGCCTCGGCAGGGACATGCTGCAGGACGCGCGCCCGGTTGGGGGAGACGGTCAGGCCGGACGCGGCCAGGCAGACCGTCAGTACCCGCCGGGCCGCGCGATCCTCTCCACCGGGCATGCCGTCCTGCTCACCCCGGCTGGACGCTCCTGTCCCCGTCCCGGCAGGCCTGTTCGCATGATCGAAACACGCCGGTCGGCCCCGCCCGCGAACGGCGAGCCGGTGTGGCCGGGGACACGCCTCCCTCCCCCGAAGGTGACGTGTCCCCGGCGCTTCCCCCGGCGCAGGACTGCGGTCTCTACGCGGCCCGTCGGCTCACCAGCACATGATCGCCGTCTCGCCGGAACCCCAGCCGGAGTACAGGCGTACGCGGACGAAGTAGCGGCGTCCCTTCACGAGCCGGGCCCGGATCGTGGCGTTGTGCGGAGTGCCTCCGTCGTCGTGCCCCGCCAGGAAGCGGGGCTCGCCGTCCCGCTCCTCGAAGACCACGGCCAGCGCGTCGCCCTCGCCGAAGGTGGCGACGGTGTACTCGCGGGTCTCACGGGGTTCGACGGTGAAGTCGACCTGCTCGCCAGGCCCCAGCGACAGCGCCACCGAACGGTACGGCACCAGCGCGGGCGGACGCGGCGCGTCGGGCGGTGGATACCAGCCGAGGACGAACTCCTTGTCCAGCGGGGACAGTCCGCCGGACGGATGCACACCTCCGCGGAACTGCTCCGGCTCCAGGATCAGACCGGCCGGGAAGGGATACTCCATGACGGACTGCGAGTCCCACACCGACCCGTTCACCTCGGCCGGGTCCAGCTTGCGCAGCACGTTGAAGTGGGTCCTGGCCCGGCTCCAGTAGTTGGGCGGGCCCGCCAGATCGGCGTACACGGCCTCGTCGTCCCAGTGGAGACCGGCGAACGGGCTCTGGTGCTCGTGCTGCATGCCGAGCGCGTGCCCGATCTCGTGCAGCGCCGTCGCACGCTCCCCGGGCGCGGCCAGATCCCAGCCGAAGTTCATGGTGCGCTCGTTGAGACCGGCTGACAGCGCGTCCCGGCCCACCGCCGACCAGGAGCCGTCACCCGCCTGGAAGCCGATGCGCAACTCCGCCTCCGAGCGGTCCGCGACCTCGGTGAAGACCACCCCGATGCCCAGGTCCCGCCACTCGCGGAAGCAGTCCCGCACGACCATCCGCTGGCTTTCGCCGCCGGCCCACGACACCCAGCGGGTCTCCCCGGTGCCCGGCACCGGAATGACCGACCCGTCTCCCTCGTCGTCGAAGAAGCAGTAGTGCAGCACGGTGCCGTTGACCCACATCCGCCGCCCGCCCATGAGCGCGCCGAGCCGCTCGGCGGCCAGCCCCGGGGGAAACGCGGGAGCCGACTGCTGGGCGAGCGAGCAGTAACGGGCGGTCATGGGCTCCAGGTTGCCGTGCGGGGCCACCGCCGGGCCTGAGTCGGGGGCTACTCAAGTCGCCCTGTATCAGGCGTGAGTATGCCGACTCCTGTTGAGGTGACGACGATCGAGAACCGAACCGGAACCCTGCGACTGCCGTGGCCGTTCACGGGCCGCGACGAGGAACTGGGGCTTGTCCGGAGCGCCTTGACGGTGGGCAGGCCCGGCATCGTGGTCACGGGGCCGGCGGGCTGCGGCCGCACCCGCCTGGCCATGGAGGCGGTCCGCGGTACCGACTGTGCCCGGGTGGCCGGCACCCCCGGAACCCGCGACCTGCCCTTCGCCGCCTTCGCCCATCTGCTCCCGGAAGGCGTCACGCTGCACCGCGCGCTGCAACTCCTCTCCGGGGTGCGGCTGTTGCTGGTCGATGACGCGCAACTGCTGGACGACGCCTCGGCCGCCCTGCTGCACCAACTGGCGGTCCGGGGCCGCACTCGGCTGCTGGTCCTCGTCACGGACGGTGTCCTGGCGCCCGGCGCGGTCTCCCGGCTGTGGACCGGCGGACTCCTGCCCCGCCTGGTCCTGGAACAGTTGCCCCGCGAGGCGACCGTCCCGCTCCTCACCGCCGGCGCGGGTGGTCCCCTTGAGCCCCTCACCGCCAACCGTCTGCACCGCCTGTGCGGGGGCGACCTGGGTCTCCTGCGGGACCTGCTGGACGCGTTGCGCGAGCAGGGCCTGCTCACCAGGGGCGCGGACACCGACGTGCGGACGTGGCGCGGCCGGGTCCCGGTGACCCCGGCCCTGCGGGAACGCACCGCCGCCGTCCTCGCCCGTTCCCGCCCCGACGAACGCGAGACCCTGGACCGTCTCGCCTTCGCGGAACCCCTGCCGCTGGCGGCGGACACCCTGGATCTGCGGATCCTCGAACACCTGGAGGCGGACGGCCTCCTCGACGTCGATGACGACGGCACGACCGTCCGCCTGGCCCACCCCCTGCACGGACCGGTCCTGCGCGCCGCGGCCGGCCGACTGCGGGCCAGGCGGCTCTCCGGCCGACGACACTCCACCGCCCCCGCCCTCGAGGCGGAGGCGGCCGGACTGACCCGCCGCATCGAGCGGGCCGACGTCCGTACGACGCCCACGCCCGTTGGGGAGTGGCTGGTCGCGGAGGGGAAACCGGTACCAGCGCGGTACGCCGCCGTCCGCGCGCGGTTCTCACGGCTGCGGGGAGAACTGCGCGAGGCGGCGGCCTGGGCGGGGGAGGGCCTGGCCGTCGCCCCGCAGGACCGCGCCTGCCGCACCGAACTCGCCCTGGCCGCCGCCCAGTCGGGAGAGACGGGCGCACCGATCGACCTTCTCGCCGAACACCCGGGCACTGCCGCCTGGCACCCGGCCGCCCGCGGAGACCTCGACACGGCCCTGAAGACACTCGAACAGTCGTCGGTCGACGTCGGCGCGGTGGGCGCCGCTATCGGAACCGGCGCGGTGGGCGCCGGCACCGGCACGAGGGGCTCCCGCAGTGCCGCCAGCACGGCCGGTGGCGGCACGGACGTCGCCACCGTCACGACCGGCACCGTCAAGACCAGCGCCGGCACGGGTGCCTGCACCGGCGCCGGCACCGGTATGGGTATCGACACGGCCTCCACCGGCACTGTCACGACCGGCATCGGCACCGGCACCGGCACCGGCACGACCGGCATCGGCACCGGCACCGGTATGGGTGTCGACACGGCCGACACCGGCACGATCATCGCCGGCACGGGTGCCTGCATCGGCGCCGGCGCTGGTGCAGACGCGGGCATCCGCGGCGCCCGCGCGATCCAGGTACTGCCCGCCGCAGGCCACGCACGGACCACCCACGACCCCGACGCTGTCGACGACCCCAGCGCGGTTCGCGGCCCCGACGCGGTTCAGGGTCCCCACGCGATTCACGGCCCCGACGCGATCCCCGCCCCTCACGCGGCACACGACCCTTACACCCTCTACGACGCCGTCCGCCTGGGCGTGCCCGAGCGGGCCGTCCCGCTACTCCCGTCCGACGGCCTCTTCGCCCGTCACGCCCGCGCGCTCGCCCGGGCTGACGGGCCCGCGCTGGACCTGGTGGCCGCCGAGTTGCAGGAGCGCGGTTTCCTCCTCTTCGCGGCCGAGGCGTATGCCCAGGCGGTACGGGTCCACCGGGACGCCGGCGCGGCCCGCACCGCCCGTACCCGCGCCGTCGCCCTGGCCCGGCGCTGTCAGGGCGCCCGTACCCCGGCCCTGTCCGGCCTGGTCCTCGGCGAACTCACCGCCCGCCAGCGGCAGATCGTCACCCTCGCCGCGGCCGGCCTCAGCAACCGGCAGATCGCCGAACGCCTCACCCTGTCCGTCCGGACCGTCGGCAACCACCTCTACAGCGCCTACACCCGGCTTGGCGCGGGCGACCGCGGCGCCCTTGCGTGGCTGGTGGAGCAGCCTGCGTGAACAGGCCGGGCCGGCGGACGGCTCACGCCGCGCCGAACGCCGTGAAGGCCCACCCCGTCGCCTGGTGCAGCGCGTCGTCCGGCAGGGCGGCCCGGGCGTCCCGCAGGGCCTCGGCCAGCGGGAGACCGGCGCTGATGCCCTTGTGCAGGGCCAGCATCAGCGGGACGACCGCCTCGTCGTTGACGGGCGCGCTGCTCGCCACCACGCCCGCCGTGCCCAGCGGCAGCAACGCCGCGACCAGGCCCAGGAGTTCGTCCGCGCCGACCGAGGCGAGCCGGGCGGTGTCGCAGCTGGAGAGGATGATCCGGTAGGGACTGCGGGCGAGCCGCTCGAAGTCGTGGACGATCAGCGGCCCGTCCGCCATCCCCAGCGAGGAGAACATCGGGCTGTCGGCGCGGAACGTGCCGTGCGCGGCGATGTGCGCGAGCGCCGCCCCGTCCAGTTCCTCCAGCACGCGCGGCACACGGGCGTCGTCCTGCTCCAGCACGACCGGCCTGCCGTACCGCCCGGCCACCTCCGGCACCTCCGCCCCGCAGGACGCCAGCCCCGGCCCCCGCACCAGGACGTGCCGGCCGCCGGGGGGCGGTTCGGTCTCCCGCGCGCGCAGCCAGCCGCCGGCCGACGGCGAGACGCTCACCACCCGCTCCCGCAACGACGGCAGCAGCGCCCACGGCACCCGGTGCAGCCGGGCCGGCGGCACCACCACGAGCGGCCCCTGGCCCAGCTGCCCCGCCGCGTCGCCCAGCAGCAGCTCCTCCAGCTTCCGCCCCGCCGCCTCCACCACCGGCAGCCGGCCCTCCGCACCGGGATGGGCAAGCCGCCGCAGCCCGGCCTGGACGTGTTCGGCCTCCCGCTCCGCCTCGGCCAGCAGCCCGCCCGCGAACCGGCGCACCCGCCCGCCCCCGCACAGCAGCACCTGAACCCGCCCGTCCAGTACGGCCAGTTCGACCAACCGCCCGTCCCCGAGCCGCTCCAGCAGCCGCCCCGCGTCGAACCGGTCCCCGCCGAACCGGTCGCCGCCCCAGGGCGTGATCCCCCGGATGTGCAGGGTCCGGGACCGGATCTCCCGCTCCAGGCGCCGCTGTTCACGCTCCAGCGTGGGCACCGGCCGGCCGTCCATCCGGGCGGCCTCCGCGCGGGCGGCGATCACCCGGAAGGCGGTCAGTCCGCTCAGCAGCGCCGGGTCGGCCGGCGGCCGGGTGGGCGGTGTCGACAGCGCCGTGGCCCGCCACCGCTCGCTCCACACCAGCAACTGCCGCGGCCCGCCCCGCTCCAGACTGACCTCCTGGGCCAGCGCGGCGAGTTCCGCGCCCTGCGCGGTGGCCCGGGCCCGCAGCTCCGAGGCGCCCAGCGTCGTGCGGTGGTCGTCGAGGACGTCGAGCCCGCGCCTGCAGGCCTCGAGAACGCCCCGGCCCGAGCCGGTGGCCCGTGCCCACAGCGCCTGCGCCGCCCAGCCCGTCATCCGGGCCAGCGGCGGCCCGCTGCGCCGGCTGCGCGCCGCGATCTGCAGATACCGTTCGGCGTCGGTCGTCCAGTTCAGGTCCAGCGCGATCCGGCCCGCCAGCAGCCAGGCCTCCGGCGCGGCCGGTGCCTGGAAGGCGGCCAGCCGCTCGGCGAGCCTGGCGGCGTCCGCGACCAGCCGCCCCGAGGCACGCCCGGTGGCGACCCGCGCCTCGATCAGCACCAGCCGGGCGTGCGCCTCCCACCAGGTGCGCCGCTGCGCCGCGAAGAGCCTCTCGGCCACCGCCGCGCGGGCGATGGCCGTCCCCGGATCGCCCGCCAGCCGTGCCGCTCTCGCGGCCGCGAGCAGCAGCTCCGCCTTGCGGGTGGACTGCCCGCCGATGCCGTCCAGCACCGCGATCGCCGCGTCCGCCTCGGCCAGCGCCTCCGGCGCGAGACCGGCCGCCATCAGGACCTCGCAGCGCCGGATGTTGAGCATGAACGTCGGGGTGCCGAGCTTGGCGTACCGCTCCTCCGCCTCGTCGAGGAGCCGCAGCGCGGCGGGGACGTCCCCGGAACGGAACGCGGCCAGCCCCCGGCTCTCGACCGCGTCCGCCTTGTCGTGTTCCTGGCCGGTGGTGTCCCACAGTGCCTCGGCCGCCGTGAAGTCCGCCTCGGCCCGGTCCACCGCCCCGAGGGCCAGGTGCACGGTGGCGCGCAGGGTGAGGGCGCGCGCCGTCCAGATGACGTCGTCGGCCTGACGCAGCACGGGAATCGTCCGGCGTAGGTCCTCCAGCGCCTCGCGATGATGGCCGAGGACCCACAGGGAGTAGGCCCGCCGGTACAGCACACGCGCGCGGGTGTGGCCGGTCCCGCGCTCCACGCCCCGCTCGAAGGCGGCCAGTCCCTGCCAGGTGCGGCCCGCGTGCACCAGCGCCACACCGAGCGTGCCGAGGACGTCCGCCTCCCGCTCGGCCGACTCCGAGCGCGCCGCGAGATCCCGGGCGCGCCGCAGATGGTCCAGGGCGAGGCGCATGTCACCCCAGTCCCGCTGCCAGATCCCGATCACCTGGTGGGCGACCGAGGCGTGCAACGGCGTCGGATCGGTGTCCAGCAGCCCTTCCGCCCGCGACAACGCGTCGCCCGGGGCGGCGAAGACCATCGGGAGCAGTTCGAGAACCGAGTCGTTTCCCGCTGTCACTCCACGGATGGTAGTGCTCCGGCCTGCACGCCACACCGGTCCGGCACCGTATCCACCAGTAACAATTGGACGTGGCGTCAACGGACTCGGCATCGCGAGGGGGGCGTGCGATCGCAACCGCACCACCCTCATCCGCCGTCGCACCACCTGTATCAGCCGACCGTCTCGCGGGTCTTGCTGACGACCACCGGCTGTAAGGGGAGGACACGCCATGGCACCACAGCGATTCCACGAGCAGTTCGATCACCTCCAACGCGTGCTGCCCGACGTCCCGTTGGCGATGGGACCGGACGACTCCGCCGAGTTCATCTACGAGAAGGGCGTCGTCCTCGCCCGCGACGGCGAGGAGGCCCGGGTCGTCGAGGACGCCGTCCGCTCGCACTTCACCGCGACCGATGGCCTGGACCCGGAGCACGTGCGCCGGGCCGGCCCGCAGAACAACCGCTCGGGCATCACCCGCATCCGGGTCGGCGACCCCGGCGAGGGCGGACGCGGCGCCGACCACACCGTGGCGGGAGCCCTGCGCGCGCTGCGGCAGACGGAGGGACGCGCGGGCCGCCGGCTGGTCAGCCGCAATCACCTCGTGTCGATCGCGGTCAACGCCTGCCCGGGCGACGAGCCGGTGCCCGCCCCGCGCAGCGCGCGGCCCAACCCCGCCGCGGTCCAGCCGGCGGAGGGCGCCGCCGCCGCCGACGCCGTCGGCGTGCTCGTCGTCGACACCGGCCTGACCCACGACTACCGCTCCTACCCGCTGCTGGCCCGCACCGAGGGCGACGCCCAGGTCAGGGAGACCGACGAGAACGGGATCCTCCAGCAGTACGTCGGCCACGGCACGTTCATCGCGGGGCTCGTCGCGGCCGTCGCGCCGCACAGCGACGTCACCGTGCGGGGGACCCTCGACGACGCCGGCGCGATCCTGGAGTCCGAGTTCGGCGAACGGCTCTTCGACGCCGTCCAGGACGGCTGGCCCGACATCATCAGCCTCTCCGCAGGCACCTCCAACGGCCGGGTCGACGGCCTGCTCGGTGTGGCCGCGTTCATGGAGGAACTCCAGACGCAGGGCACCCTGTTGGTGGCGGCGGCCGGCAACAACGGCAGCGCCTCGCCCTTCTGGCCCGCCGCCTACGCCTCGCTGCCCGAGTACGCCGACGCGGTGCTGTCGGTGGGCGCCCTGCGCGGCGACGGCGAGTTCGGCGCCTGCTTCAGCAACCACGGTGCCTGGGTGAAGGTGTACGCCCCCGGCGAGCGCCTCGTCAGCGCCCTCACCGGCTTCGACACCCCCGTCCCGTACGTCTACCAGCACTCCACCTACGAGACCTGCCGCTACGGCTTCACCTATGCCTGCACCTGCCGGTCCCCGCGCCACACCGGCGTGTTGAGCGAGGCGCAGCAGACCACCGCGAGCAAGCCGGACCAGGTGATGTTCGAGGGGCTCGCGTCCTGGAGCGGCACGTCCTTCGCGACTCCGGTGGTGGCCGGGCTCGTCGCGGCGTACATGACCGCGAACGGGGTGACCGATCCGCGGGCCGCCGCCCGCCGACTGCTCGCCGACCGATCCGAGTTCGCGGAGGTGCGGGGTACGCACGTACCGGCACTGCTTCCGCCCACCTGGCGGCCGGTCCCGGTCGGTCCGGTGTGAGGGCGGCATGACGTCCGAGAGGGGCCCCGCCACGGCGTACGATGACAGGCCGTACACGAGGGGTGGGGCCGTGGACCGTACTGATGTCGGCGCGCTCGTCCAGTCCGCCGTCGACGGTGACACGGCGGCCTGGAAAGCGCTTGTGGACGGGTTGAGCCCGCTGGTGTGGTCGGTGGTTCGCGCCCACCGGCTCTCGGACGCCGACGGGCACGAGGTGTACCAGACCGTGTGGTTCCGCTTCGCCCAGCACCTCGGGCGGATCCGCGAGCCGCACAAGGCGGGTTCGTGGCTCGCGAGCACCGCGCGCAACGAGTGCTTGAAAGTGATCAAGAGCTTGAGGCGGCTGACCCCGACCGACGATCCCCTGCTGCTCGACCGGGCCAGCGAGGACCTGACTCCTGAGCAGTCGGTCCTCGACTCGGAGGAGACGGCCGCGCAGAGCGAGCGGGTCCGTTTTCTGTGGCAGGAGTTCGAGGCGCTCGGCGAGCGCTGCCGGCAACTGCTGCGGGTGCTGATCGCCTCGCCGCCGCCCAGCTATCAGCAGGTGTCGGCCGCCCTGGGCATCGCCGTCGGCAGCATCGGACCGATGCGCCAGCGATGTCTGCGCCGCCTGCGCGCCCGACTCGACGCACGGGGAGCCCTGTGAACGGCATGAACGGAATGAATGGCATGAACGACGACGAGGGCGACGACATCTTCGGCGAAGTCCCCTTCGTCGACGAGGAGTTCGACCACGACCGGCTGGAGGAGGAACTCCGCCAGGCCGCCGCCGTCCTGGACCCGGTACCGGCCGAGCTGCGCCGGGCCGCCATCGAGGCCTACGCGCTGCACGACCTGGACGCGCGGATCGCCGAGCTGACCTTCGACTCGCTGGTCGACGCCATCCCGGTGCGGGGCGCGGTGGACGTGCCACGGATGCTGACCTTCCACTCGGGTGGGCTGACGGTCGACGTCGAGGTGACCGACGAGGGCCTGATGGGCCAGCTGCTGCCCCCTCAGTCGGCCTCGGTCGAGGTGCTGCACGGCCCGCGTGCGGGCGCCGCGCTCGCCGCGGACGACCTGGGCCGCTTCGCCTGCGACGCGCCGCCCAGCGGCCCGTTCGCCCTGCGGCTGCGGACCGGCGCGGAGGTGGTCGTGACGGAGTGGCTGCGCGCCTGAGTCCCGAGGCGCCGGGGCCGTCGCTGAGGCCCGGACCACGTCCCTCGCCCTCCTCCACGAGGCGACTGCCGACCGTGACCCGCGCGCCGGGCATAGCGCGCCGTGGTCCCGGCGGTCGGCAGCGTGTCCACCGGCGGGTCACCGGTGACCCGGACCCCGACCGGCCGGTGCGGCGGTCTCCTCGTTCGCCCCGCCGGCCGTCACCCGGCCCGGCAGACCGCCCTGTCCGGGTGGGCCGCACGGAGGGCAACCGGTGACCGCGTCGCCTGTCGCCGGGCAGCCGGTGCCGCGACCCTTGCGGGTGGCGCGGCCGGACGTCAGCCGGTGGCGGCGTCGACCAGGGTCGCCAGCGCTGTGGCGAGCCGGGTGAGGCCCGGGCCGGCCGGGCCGCCCGGCTCGGTCATGTACGTGTCCCGCCGGATCTCCACCATCAGCGCGCTCACCCGCGGTTCCTTCCCGTAGTGCGCCAGGGGCACGTACGCCCCGGAGAAGGGGCTGTCCAGCCCGACCTCCCCCACCTCCCCGAACCCCTTCCGAGCGGCGGCGAGCAGCTCGGGCGGGGTGTGGAAGGCGTCGGTGCCGAGACAGACCGGCGGGCGCGGCCCCTCGCCGTGCAGCTCGTAGGGCAGCGGCTCGGTGGGATAGGAGTGCACATCGATGACCACGGCCCGTCCGACGGCTGCCAGCCGGTCGGCGACCGCGTCGGTCATCGCCTGGGCGTACGGCCGGAAGTAGCGGGCGACGAGGGGCTCGGGGTCGGTCGCCTGCGGCCGCAGCTCCTCGCGGTGCGTGGTCCGCGTGTACACGGCCCCCATGCCGACGGCCCGCATCTCCTCGCGCTCGTCCGGGAACCGCTCCGGGTCGACGACCAGCCGCGACAGCCGGTTCACGAACCGCCAGGGAGCCGTGCCCGCCAGCCGCGCCGCCTCCTCGGCGATCTCCGCGGTGTGCGAGTCGGTGATGTGGTCCAGCTCCCGCTCCAGAGCCCCGTCGTCCAGCACGATGTCCGCCCGCACCCCAGCCGGTATGGCCCGCGATGAATGCGGCACATGGAGGATCACCGGTGAGCCGGCCGCACCGGGCAGGAAGGCGAAGGACGGTGCGGCAGAGGTCATGAGGCTGCTCCCGGGGCATGGTCAGTGGTGTGGTGCATGATCACGGTGCCACACCCCGAACCGCACCGGTCGCGCACGGTACCCGGCCCAGGTGTCACGAAAGCCGGTGCCCGAAGGGCCGCAGGACCGGGGGACCGGGGGACCGGGGCCGGGTGACCGGGGCCGGGTGGGCGCAACGTGCTGTCGACGACGAACACCTGGTCTGTGCGTGCACGTGACCGTCGTCCCGGATCCGGCCCCAACCGCCGCCCGCGTCCGCCGGCCCGTACCGCTGCCCGCGTCCGCTGGCCCGTACCGCTGCCCGCGTCCGCCGGCCCGTACCGCTGCCCGCGTCCGCCGGCCCCAACTGCCGCCCGCGTCCGCCGGCCCGATCGCCGCACGCCTCCGCCGGTCCGACCGCCGCACGCCTCCGTCGGCCCGGGGTGGACGCACCTCCGCCCCGGCCGGGCGGTGCCGGTCGGGGCGGAGGTGCGTGTTCCGGTGTTCCCGTGCGTCAGCTCAGGGACGCCAGGGTCTCGTTCCAGGTGGCCGACGGGCGCATGAACGCCGCCGCCTTCGCCGGGTCGGGCTGGTAGTAGCCGCCGATGTCGGCCGGCTTGCCCTGGACGGCGAGCAGCTCGTCGACGATGGTCTGCTCCTTCGTGGCGAGCGTCTCGGCGAGCGGGGCGAAGGCCTTCGCCAGGTCCGCGTCCTCGGTCTGCGCGGCCAGCTCCTGCGCCCAGTACAGGGACAGGTAGAAGTGGCTGCCGCGGTTGTCGATGCCGCCGACCCGACGGGTCGGGGACTTGTCCTCGTTCAGGAAGGTCGCCGTGGCGCGGTCGAGGGTGTCGGCGAGGACCTTGGCGCGGGTGTTGCCGGTGAAGTCGGCGTACTGCTCGAGGGAGGGCACGAGCGCGAAGAACTCGCCCAGCGAGTCCCAGCGCAGGTAGTTCTCCTTGACCAGCTGCTGGACGTGCTTCGGCGCGGAACCGCCGGCGCCCGTCTCGAACAGGCCGCCGCCCGCCATCAGCGGGACGACCGACAGCATCTTGGCGCTGGTGCCCAGCTCCAGGATGGGGAAGAGGTCGGTGAGGTAGTCACGCAGCACGTTGCCGGTCACCGAGATGGTGTTCTCACCGCGGCGGATGCGCTCCACCGACAGCTTCGTCGCGTCGACCGGCGCGAGGACACGGATGTCCAGGCCCTCGGTGTCGTGCTCCGACAGGTAGGCGTTGACCTTGGCGATCAGGTTGGCGTCGTGGGCGCGGGTCTCGTCCAGCCAGAAGACGGCCGGGTCGCCGCTGGCGCGGGCGCGGGTGACGGCCAGCTTCACCCAGTCCTTGATCGGCGCGTCCTTGGTCTGGCAGGCGCGGAAGATGTCGCCGGCGGAGACCGTCTGCTCGATCACCACGTTGCCGGCCTGGTCGACGAGGCGGACCGTGCCGGTGGTCGGGATCTCGAAGGTCTTGTCGTGGCTGCCGTACTCCTCGGCCTTCTGCGCCATGAGGCCGACGTTCGGGACGGAGCCCATGGTCGACGGGTCGTAGGCGCCGTTGGCGCGGCAGTCGTCGAGCACGGCCTGGTAGACGCCGGCGTACGAGGAGTCCGGGAGCACCGCGAGAGTGTCGGCCTCCTGGCCGTCCGGCCCCCACATGTGGCCGGAGGTGCGGATCATGGCCGGCATCGAGGCGTCGACGATCACGTCGGACGGCACGTGCAGGTTGGTGATGCCCTTGTCGGAGTCGACCATCGCCAGGGCCGGGCCCTCGGCGAGCTCGGCGTCGAAGGAGGCCTTGATCTCGGCGCCCTCCGGCAGGGACTCCAGGCCCTTGTAGATGCCGCCCAGACCGTCGTTCGGGGTCAGGCCGGCCGCGGCGAGCGTCTGGCCGTACTTCGCGAAGGTCTTCGGGAAGAAGGCGCGCACCACGTGACCGAAGATGATCGGGTCGGAGACCTTCATCATCGTGGCCTTGAGGTGCACGGAGAACAGCACGTCCTCGGCCTTGGCGCGGGCGATCTGCGCGGTGAGGAACTCGCGCAGCGGCGCGACGTGCAGGACGGAGGCGTCGACGACCTCCCCCTCGAGGACCGGTACCGACTCGCGCAGCACCTTGGTCGAGCCGTCGTCGCCGACCAGCTCGATCTTCAGGGTGCCGGCCTCGGAGATCACGACCGACTTCTCGGTGGAGCGGAAGTCGTTCTCGCCCATGGTGGCGACGTTGGTCTTCGACTCCGACGACCAGGCGCCCATGCGGTGCGGGTGGGTCTTCGCGTAGTTCTTGACCGACGCGGGGGCGCGGCGGTCGGAGTTGCCCTCGCGCAGGACCGGGTTCACGGCGGAACCCTTGACCTTGTCGTAGCGGGCCTGGATGTCCCGCTCCTCGTCGGTCTTCGGGTCGTCCGGGTAGGCCGGCAGCGCGTAGCCCTGGGCCTGCAGCTCGGCGACCGCGGCCTTGAGCTGCGGGATCGACGCCGAGATGTTCGGCAGCTTGATGATGTTGGCCTCGGGCGTCTTGGCCAGCTCGCCGAGCTCGGTCAGCGCGTCCGGGATCCGCTGGTCCTCGGTCAGGTACTCCGGGAACACGGCGATGATGCGCCCGGCCAGCGAGATGTCCCGCGTCTGGACCGCGACACCCGCCTGCGAGGCGTACGCCTGGACCACCGGCAGGAAGGAATACGTCGCCAGGGCCGGGGCCTCGTCAGTGTGCGTATAGATGATGGTCGAGTCAGTCACCGGGTGCTCCGCTCCACGTCTGCAACATTGCTCGACATCAAGATATCTCGTGACCGGGATCGGCTCGACAGGGGTCTCCTCACACTTCGGCATGTCCATGTTCTCTCTCGGGGCAACCGAAGCGCCGGTTTTCGTAGTCCCTCAGGTGAATCCACGACCTGATCCGACGGCCGGACCGACCACCCGGCCGCCCGAGCGAAAGCGGACCATGAGATATCGCAGCAGAGTGACGGCCCCGGTGGCCGCCCTGATCGGCACCGCAGCAGTCCTGGCCGGGGGAAACACGGCGTACGCGGACCCGAAGCCCGATGAGGCCCCCGCCCCCGCCCCCGAGACCCTCGGCGACCCCGTCTTCCCGGCCCTGGGCAACGACGGCTACCGCGCCGACGCCTACCACCTCGACCTCTCCTACGACCCCACGACCACGCTCGTCGACGGCACGGCGACCCTCGAGCTGCGCACCACCCAGGCCCTCGACCGTCTCTCGCTCGACGCCCTGGGTCTGGACATCCGCACGGTCCGGGTCGACGGCCGCACCGCCACCTTCGAGCAGGTGGACGAGAAGCTGCGGATCACCCCCGCCAGGGCGCTGCCGGCCCGGGCCCGCGTCACCGTGTGCGTGACCTACTCGGCGGACCCGCGCCGCAAGCTCGCGCACACCGCGTGGGTCCCCACGGCGGACGGATTCGCGATCTGCCCCCAGCCGGACTCGGCGCACACCGTCTTCCCCTGCAACGACCACCCGTCGGACAAGGCGGACTTCACCTTCCGCATCACCGTCCCCTCCGCCCTGCGGGCCGTCGCGAACGGCTCGCTGGTGTGCACCGAGGACCTGGCCGGCGACCGGACCGCGTACACCTACCGCTCCCGCTCACCGATCGCCACCGAGCTGGTGCAGATCACGGTCGGCGACTACGTCGTCAAGCAGCGCCAGGGCCCGCACGGCCTGCCGCTGCGCGATGTCGTCCCGGCCGCGCGGGCCGAGGCCCTGGAACCCGCCCTCGCGCTCACCCCGGGCCTGGTCGAGTGGCTCGAGGAGCGGCTCGGCGCCTACCCCTTCGAGACGTACGGGCTGCTGCCCTGCAACTCCGACGACCCGAACGCCTTCGACTTCACCGGCCTGGAGACCCAGACCCTCACCCTCTACAAGCCGAACTTCCTGCTCCAGGCGGAGCCGAAGATCGGCTCGCACATGATGCACGAGCTGGTCCACTCCTACTTCGGCAACAGCGTCAGCCCCGCCACCTGGGCCGACCTCTGGCTCAACGAGGGCCACGCCGACTTCTACGGGCTGCTGTACCGCTACGAGCGGGGCTGGGCGGACTCCCTGGGCCTGACCACCTTCGAGGCCCGGATGAAGGACACCTACGCGCGCGGCGACCAGTGGCGGAAGACCTCCGGGCCGGTCGCCGCGCCGAACGCGGTCAATCTCTTCGACAGCCAGCGCTACCTGGGCGGCGTCCTCGTCCTGTATGCACTGCGGCAACTCATCGGCGAGGACGCCTTCCACGCGGTCGAGCGGACCTTCCTGGCCCGCCACCGCAACTCCTCGGCGTCGACGGAGGACTACATAGCCGTCGCCTCGCACACCAGCGGGCAGGACGTGTCCGGCTTCCTGCGGGACTGGCTGTACGGCACGACGACACCGAGGATGCCCGGCCATCCGGACTGGACGGTCACCCCGGTGACGCCGTCCCTCACCGCCCCGCGCCGCCTGACGGCCGCGCGCTGGCACGAGAACTCGGCCACGCTCTGAGCCGAGTGGCCGCCGTCAGTCGTGCAGGGCGTGCATCCCGCCCTGCACGACCTCGTCGCCGGTCCGCTGCTGCGGGATGACGACGGTGCCCGACTGCAACGCCACCGTGCGGGCCGGCGCCGGGATCCGGATGCCCTCCTCGCGGTAGCGGCGGTGCAGGCGCTTGATGAACTCGTGCTTGATCCGGTACTGGTCGCTGAACTCGCCGACGCCCAGGATCACCGTGAACCCGATCCGGGAGTCGCCGAAGGTGTGGAAGCGGATGGCGGGTTCGTGGTCCGGGAGGGCGCCGTCGACACCCGTCATGACCTCCGCGATGACCTCCGAGGTCACCCGCTCCACCTGCTCCAGGTCGCTGTCGTAGGCCACGCCCACCTGCACCAGGATCGTCAACTGCTGCTCGGGACGCATGTAGTTGGTCATGTTCGTCTTGGCGAGCTGCCCGTTGGGGATGACCACGAGGTTGTTGGAGAGCGCGCGCACGGTCGTCTGACGCCAGTTGATGTCCTCGACGTAGCCCTCCTCACCGCTGCTCAGCTTGATGTAGTCACCGGGCTGGACGGTCTTGGAGGCGAGGATGTGGATGCCGGCGAAGAGGTTGGCGAGGGTGTCCTGGAGGGCCAGCGCGACGGCCAGACCTCCGACGCCCAGGGCGGTCAGCATCGGGGCTATGGAGATGCCGAGCGTCTGCAGCACCACCAGGAAGCCGATCGCCAGGACCAGGATCCGGGTGATGTTCACGAAGATCGTGGCCGACCCGGCGACACCGGAGCGGGAGGAGGTCACCGACTGCACCAGCCCGGCGACGACCCGCGCCGCCGACACGGTCACCACGAAGATCAGCAGCACGGTCAGGCACTGGTTGACGGTGTGCTGCACGGTCTTCGTCAGCGGCAGCACCGCGGCGGCGGCCGCCGTGCCACCGGCGATCATCGCCCACGGCACCACGGTGCGCAGCGCGTCCACGACGACGTCGTCGCCGCTCCACTTCGTGCGCTTGGCGTGTTTCCCCAGCCAGCGCAGCAGCGTGCGCGAAAGGAAGGCGGCCAACAGGCCGGTGGCCAGGGCGATTCCGGCGATGACTCCGTCGTCCAGGGTCAGGGCGCGGTTCACCGGTCACCTCCGGGAAGTCGATCCGCGGCACACGGAGCCGCCGACGGCCGGATGTGAAGTCTCGTCACGATGTCACCTGTTCGTTCCGGGATGTGCGGTCGCGCCCCGTCCGCAGAAGTGGCGCGACCGACCATCCTGCCGTATCCGGCACGGGAGTTCGTACCCGAGGATCCGGCCGCGGGTGGCGGGATCCGCAGCTCGGGCAATGCATCCGGCCAGTTGCGGACGTCCGCCGCGGATACGGGGGACGCGGTCGCGGGACGGTTCCGCAGTGCCGTTCGTGCTGAACCGCCCCACCGGGGCGCGGACGAGCGCGGCGGCGCGTCCCGTACCCAGGGGTGGTGCGGAATTGCCGTACGGGGGTGAGAGGGCGAGCGCGGCGGCGCGTCCCGTACGAGGGGGTGCCGGAGTCGCCGTACCGGGGCGAGCGCGAGCGCGGCGGCGCGTTCTGTGCGGGCCCGTACGGGGAGTGGTGCGGGGATCGCGTACCGGGGCGGCAGTGAGCGGGGTGGTGCGGGCTCGGGCGGCCGGAAAAGGCTGCGGCGCTCTGACGCGGCGGAGCCGGGACGGCGTACGCGGGCGGCCTCCGGCGCCGGCGGCCGCCTCAGATGACCTTCATCCGTACCAGCGCCCCGAGCGTCAGCGCCCCCGGCACCAGGGGCAGCCACACGGTGATGATCCGGTAGCCGAGGACCACGGCCGTGGCGATCGCCACCGGGCCACCCGCCGCCACCAGCGCCACGATCAGCGCCGCCTCCACCGAGCCGATCCCGCCGGGCGTCGGGACCAGCGCGACCGCCACGGTCGCCGCCAGGTACGCGACCGCCATGTGCGCCACCGGCACCGGCAGCCCCAACGCCTGCCCCACCGCGGCCAGACCGGCCCCCTGGAGCACCGGGAACGCCAGCGAGCCGCCCCACAGGGCCAGCGCCCGGGCGGGGCGCGAGTGCACCGAGCGGGCCTCGCCGAGCGCGGTGCGCAGGAAGGAGCAGACCGCCGACCGCAGCCGTCGTACGAGGGCGAGCGCGCCCGCCACCACCAGCACGACCGCCCCGAGGGCGCCCAGGAGCGGGCCGAGCGCCCCGCCCGGCAGCAGGGAGCCGAGCCGCAGCGCGTCCGGGAAGACGAGCAGCAGCACGCTCAGCAGGCCCACCCGGGCCACGCCCTCCGCCAGCAGATACAGCGCGAGGGCCGCGGAGGAACGGGCCAGCGGCACTCCGCACACGGTCATGAACCGCAGGTTGACCGCGCTCGCGCCCAGTCCCGTCGGCAGCAGATGGTTGGCCGCGCCCGCGGCGAACTGCGCGGCCAGCAGCCGCCGCCCGGGCAGCCGCTCCACCACCGCGCCCTGCCGGGTGACGGCCGCCGCCACCCACGTCAGGCAGGTCGTCCCGACCGCGGCCAGCAGCCAGGGCCACTGCGCGCCCCGCAACTGCGTGAAGCCCTCGACGAGAACGGACCGGTGCCGCACGGCGACCACGGTGACGAGCAGGAGCGGAAGCAGACACAGGATCCGGCGCACCAGCACGCGGCGGGCCGGCCCGTCAGGGGGAAGAGGAACGGGAACCGCTGTCACACTCGGAGAGGTTCGCCGCCCGGCGCCAACTGCGGGTTGCGGAAACGGGGACGGAACATTACGTACGGTCATCGGGTCCCTCGTCTGATCCTCTGGCCGGTACCTCGTCCGGTACCTCGTCTGGTCCTTCGTCACCGATGAGATCTTCACCGAGCTTGTGGGGCGAAGGTTGACCTCAAGGTTGCTTGAGGTCTTACGGTCGTCCCCATGAGCATGGAGAGCACCGCCTGGACGCAGCTGTACAGCGTCATGAACGCCCGGCAGGAACGCCGCCCCTTCGACCCCGCCACACTGCGCCGCATCGGCGCGTTCGCCCGCCCGCACCGCCGCCGTATCGCGCAGTTCATCCTGCTGGGGGTGCTGACCGCGCTGCTGGCCGTCGCCACCCCCGTCCTCGCCGGGCGGGTCGTCGACGCGATCGTGTCGCACGGCGACGCCGACGCGGTCGTCCGGCTGTCCCTGCTGATCGCGTTCATCGCGGTCCTGGAGGCGGCGCTCGGCATCCTGGGCAGGAGGCTCTCGGCGACGCTCGGGGAGGGGCTCATCCTCGATCTGCGCACGGCTGTGTTCGATCATGTGCAGCGGATGCCGGTCGCGTTCTTCACACGTACCCGTACGGGCGCGCTCGTCTCCCGACTCAACAACGACGTGATCGGCGCCCAGCGCGCCTTCAGCAACACCCTTTCCGGTGTGGTCTCCAACCTGGTCACCCTGGTGCTCACGCTCGCCGTGATGCTCACCCTGTCCTGGCAGGTCACCCTGCTCGCGCTCGCCCTGCTGCCGGTGTTCGTGCTGCCGGCCCGGCGGATGGGCAGCCGGATGGCCGGGATGCAGCGCGAGGCGGCCGCGCTCAACGCGGCGATGGGCACCCGGATGACCGAGCGCTTCTCCGCGCCCGGCGCCACGCTGGTCAAGCTGTTCGGCCGGCCCGAGGAGGAGTCGGCGGAGTTCGCGGCCCGGGCCGCCCACGTCCGGGACATCGGCGTCCGTACGGCCACCGCCCAGTCGGTCTTCATCACGGCCCTGACCCTCGTCTCCGCCCTGGCCCTCGCCCTCGTCTACGGCCTCGGCGGCCGTCTCGCCCTCAACGGCACCCTGGAACCGGGCGCCGTCGTCGCCCTCGCCCTGCTCCTGACCCGCCTGTACGCCCCGCTCACCTCCCTCGCCGGGGCCCGGGTCGAGGTGATGAGCGCCCTGGTCAGCTTCGAGCGGGTCTTCGAGGTGCTCGACCTCAAGCCGCTCATCGAGGAGAAACCGGACGCCCGTGAGGTGCCCACGGGCCCGGTCTCCGTCGAGTTCGACGACGTCCGCTTCGGCTACCCGTCCGCCGACAAGGTCTCCCTGGCCTCCCTGGAGGAGGTCGCCTCCCTCGACACCCGCGGCGGCGCCGAGGTCCTGCACGGCGTGTCCTTCCGCGCCGAACCCGGGCAGACCGTCGCCCTCGTCGGCTCCTCCGGCGCCGGCAAGTCGACCATCGCCCAGCTCCTGCCGCGCCTGTACGACGTCGACGCGGGCGCCGTCCGTATCGGCGGGGTCGACGTCCGTGACCTGAGCGCGGGCTCCCTGCGGGCCACCCTCGGCATGGTCACCCAGGACGGCCACCTCTTCCACGACAGCGTCCGCGCGAACCTCCTGCTCGCCGCCCCCGGGGCCGGCGAGGACGAACTGTGGGACGCCCTGCGCCGCTCCCGCCTCGACGATCTCGTCCGCTCCCTCCCCGACGGCCTCGACACGGTCGTAGGCGAACGCGGCTACCGGCTCTCCGGCGGTGAACGCCAGCGCATGACCATCGCCCGGCTGCTGCTGGCCCGTCAGCGCGTCGTCATCCTCGACGAGGCCACCGCCCATCTCGACAACACCTCCGAGGCGGCCGTCCAGGAAGCCCTCGCCGAGGCCCTCGCGGACCGTACGGCGATCGTCATCGCCCACCGCCTGTCGACCGTGCGCGCCGCCGACCTGATCCTCGTCGTCGAGTCCGGCCGGGTCGTGGAGCGCGGCACGCACGAGGAACTCCTGGCGACCGGCGGACGGTACGCGGAACTGCACCGGACGCAGTTCGACCAGCCGGGGATGACCGGGGCGACCGTGCTCTGACGAGCCGGGCCGGGGCGTCCCCGGCCCGGGCGGCCCAGGAGCGGTGTTCCTTCCTGGTGTTTCGAGGAACCGCCCGCCCCGGACGCTCGGCGAACGGCTCGGCCGGGACGGTCGGCGCTCGGCGAGCAGATCGATCCTGGATCCGGAAGGGTTCGGTTCCCTGGCGGCGGGCGGCCTGCCGCAGCCCGCCCGCACCACGCCGTCGCATGACCGTCGCGCCGACTGCGGGGCCCACCATCTCGCCCCCGACCCGCTGCCTGCGGAGTGCTACGGCACGCGCGACGGCTTCCCCGTGTGCTCATGTCCACCGGCTCTCCCTCGAATCCACGCCCGCACGCCCCGCGCCGAGCCGCTTGTTGTTCGACTCGTCGACGGTGACAGGCCCGGGGCGGGCGGTATCTCAGGAATCCGAGGGGCGGATGATCTGCCACTCCTGGTCGTCGGAGTTGGAGCAGGTGAAGAGCGTGAGGTGTTCTCCGTTGCCGCCGGTGCTGTATCCGGCGACGTCCAGGCATGCGTTGTTACTGGCGTAGTTACGGATCCAGTAGGTGCCGTTGTCCTGTTTGTCGAGCCACCACAGCTGGTTGTCGGCGGTCGTTCCTGCGCAGGTGTACTCGAGGATCGGCGACCTGATGGGCTTGGCGCCGTAGTCCGGCAGATCCACGCACAACTGGTCCTCGACGTTGCGGATCTGGAAGAGTGCCGAGCCGCCGGGGCCCAGCTTCGGGTACCTCACCTCCAGGTTCCACCGCTGGCTGCCGGCGGGTTTCTCGTCGCAGGTGGCCTGTACCACCCGGCCCGCCGAGTCGGCGTCGTCGCGAGCGGGGAGGTCGGCGCACATCTTGGTGGTCGGGTTGCGCAGCATGATGTCGGACGCGGGCAGCACGCTCGGGGTCTTCTTCTTGGCCGGCGGGGACGCCGCGCCTCCGCCGGCGCCGTTCTGCGCCGGGGCCGACGCGACAGGTGTGGCCGACTCGGCGGGCGGGGCCGACACGGCAGGTGCCGAAGGCGGCGCCTGCGGCGCTGACGGGGAGGGCGCCAGGGTGCTGACGGCGGCCTCCTGCAACTCCCGGGCGGTGCTGGTGACCCTGGGCTTGTAGGCGATCCACAGCATCACGAAGGCGATCGAGAGCGCCAGGAGGATCCCGAACAGCCCGGTGAGCCAGCCGGGCAGGAAACTGCGCTGCACATAGGTGCCCTCGACAGTCAGTGGCGTCACCCCCGACCGTTTCACCGCGAGGGTGTACGGCCGCTCAGTCCTGGACCCGAACCAGATGATCTGTCGAGGCTTCAGCGTGGCCTTCACGAACACGGCACGGCCGGGATCGATCTGGAAGTTGCTCGGGTGGATCTCGTACGACAGTTGGTCGCCGTTGTCGCTGCCGCTCAGCGACCCGGTCACCTTCGTGTTGCCGAGGTTGTCGACGGCCAGCTTCGGCCGTCCCCGGAAACGGCCCTTCACCGTCGCGGGGACGAGCTCGACCCGCACCTCCGTGAAGGGGGCGATCGTCAGATTCCCCTCGGGAACGGTTGTCGACTCCGGATGCTCGGTCGGGGTGATCCGAATAGCGTACGGGTTCGGGCCGGCCGTCGCGTCGGGGGTGCGCGGCGGTGCGAAGGCCAGCTCCACCGTCCCCGTCGTCCCCGGGTACAGCCGCAGGGAAGCAGGCTCCACCATGGTCCAGGGCGCGATGTCACCGATGGGCTCGAAGCGGTACTCGTCGACCACGTCACCGGTGTTGCGCAGCCGTAGCCGCACGGTCGTACTGCCACCGGGCTCCACCGTGGCCGAGGAAGGTTCGAGGGAAGTCCAAATACTCACTGCTCGACGCTACGGGGGCAGACGGCATCCGTCAGGAGCCGTCGGGGCAAGCCGAGTTGCCCCGACGGGCACCAGCAGTCCCGGAAGCACCCAGGTGAGGGCGGTGTTCGAGCTGGCGGACGGTGTCGAAGCCGCCGTCAAGGCGGCCGTCGACCTCCCGCGCAGCCTCTCCGGGCTGCGCACCCGTGAGCAGTCCGAGCAACTCCGCGACGTCCTCCAGCGCCGTACCGAGGACGCCCGCCGCGCCGACCCGCCGCTGGCTGTGCGGCCGCCTGCGCGCCGCCCTGGACTACCGCGGCTGGTTCGCCTTCACCACCGGGTGGTGAACGACGCGGCACCGGGCAACAGCCGTAGACTCTCCGGCCGGACGGGCCCGGGCCAGGGCGAACAACGAGTCCTCTCCTACCTGGTCCTCTTCGCCGCGGCGGCGGCGCACTTCACCAGTCTCGCCGACGCCGCCCCGCACACACCCCGCCTCATCCTCCTCGACGACGCGTTCGCCAAGGTGGACGAGCCCACGCACGCCCGCCTCGGCCGCATTCTGGTCGACCTGGACCTCGACTTCGTCCTCACCAGTGAGCGACTGATCGGCAACTGGCCCGACGTACCGTCCCTCCACATCTACGAGTGCCTGCGCGACCCCCACGTAAGGGGAGTGGCCACGCTCCACTACACGTGGAACGGGCGGCAGCGGAGGCTGACGTCGGTATGACCGGAACCGAACGAGCCCACGAACATCCCCCGGACGCAGAAGCCCTCGCGTTTCTCACCCGACCGGGCCTCACGCGCCTCTGGACGGCCGCACGGATCCGTCTCGAACGCAACGGCCTCCAACCCAGCCGGGACCATCAGACTCGAGCGCCTGGACGCACAGGAGCGCGAGGCGCTGTCCCTCCTCCTGGCCAGACCGATCACCGGCCTCACCGCCACGATCCGCCTGCCGGACCCGGACACCCGCCTGCGCGCCAGCGCGGTCGGACGGGGATTGGCCTCGACGCCGGAGGAACTGGGCCCACCGCCGACCGACGGGCGGGCGGTCCGCGACGCGGCGGCGGCCGAACGGGCCCGTGCGTGGTCGACGGCGCAGGCCGAGCTGGAAGCCACGTCGCTGTCGGCTCAGCCCTGGACGGCACAGTGGCTGGAGGAGATACGACGCGGCGGCACACTCGCCCGCCAGGACGCGCACACCGCGACCACCGTCATCACCCAGGCCGTCCGGATCCTGGCAATGCTCTTCCCCGGCACGGACCCACGCCTCACCCCGGCCTCCTGGGGCCGCGGCGAACTGGCCCACCCGCGCCACCGGCTCGGCCCACGGCACCCTGCTGTCCCGGCTGGTACAGCGCGGCATCGCGCTGGCGCACGGGGTCGAGCCCCCCGTGGGACGGCAGTTGGATGAGAGCGAGCCCTTCGTGGCCGGCAGCAACCGCCGGCGGCGGCAGGCGGAGCGACGGCTCCGAGGACGATCAGGGGCAGCGCGACGAGGGCGGCGCCGAGGGCCTGTTGCGTAGCCGGGACACGGCGGCGCAGACCTTTCTGGTGCGGTGAGGCCCTGGCCGTGAGCAGACCGCCGCCCTGCCTGCCCCGTCCCCGTGCCGACAGACGGAAGGAAGCAGGGCAGAACGGGCGGCGGTGGAGGCGGGGGGCGTGCCGACCGGCGGGCCGCCAGGGCCCCCTACGGTGTGGTCACTTGGCCGGCGGGGTGGGCAGCTTGCTGTCCTGGAAGTCCGGCGCGTCGGCCTCGGCGCGCATCGCGCTGAGCGAAGAGGTCTGCTGGACCTGGTAGATGCGGGTCTGGTTGTCGGAGGTGCGGAAGGTGTAGGCCCAGGTCGGGCCGGTGGGGTTGGTGTAGGTGAAGGCGGTCGGCTCGGTGGCCGATGTTTCGAAGCTCACCTGTTGCCAGGTGCGCCAGGCGCCGCTGCCCTGGGTGGTCTCGCCGGTGTTGTGGATGTAGCCGTCGGTGCCGCGGACGACGACCTCGGTGAGGCCGGTCAGCGGGGAGACCACGGCGCTGGGGGAGCCCTGTGCGGTGACGCCGGCGGCGGTCTGCCAGGTCCCGTAGGCTCCGCCCTCTGCGGACTGGGCGGTGGTGACCACGTTGCCGCCCGTGTCCGTGGCGAAGACGCGCATCCGGTAGCCGGGGTAGACGATGACCGAAGGGGTGCCCGTGATGGCCTGGGTGCCGATGGCGGCCCATGCCGAGAGCGTGCCTGCCTCCTTGAAGAGGGCGGTGGAGAGGGTGCCGTCGGCCTTTCTGCCGAAGAGCTGGATGCCGTCGCGCACGGTGACGGCGGTGAGGGGGCCGGTGAAGCCGGTGCCGGACAGCGGCATCCAGCCCATGAAGTCGACGTTGGCGCGCTGCTGGATGCGGTACCAGGGCTTGCCGCTCGCGTCGAGGGCGAACTGGGTCATGAGACCGGTGGGGGTCTTGCCGGTGACGGCGTGCTGCTGCACGGCGCCGGCCAGATCGATCCAGTTGCCCCAGTCGGCGCTGCTCACGGCGGTCTGATTGCGCTGCCAGACACTGCCGGAGGTGTTGTGGGCGGTGACGACGACACGGCCGTCGGTGTGCGCGGAGAGCGAGGGCCGGCCGGTGAAGGCCTCCTGGCCGGAGATCACCGTCCACTGGGCGCCGTTGATGTCGGCCGGGTCGGTGCGGCCGTGGACCAGGCGGCCGATGTTGTCGGTGTAGGCGAGCTCCAGCTTGCCGTCCGACGCCTGCATGACGGAGTTGGGGGTGTACGACTCCAGGGGCACCGGCGTGGCCGCGGGCGTGTGGTTCACGTTGAGCTTGCAGATGTCGGGCGCCGCCGAGACCGAGACGTAGCCGGCCCAGCCGGACGCCTCCACCTGTTTGTTGTAGACCGGCCAGTCGCGGATGTCCTCGTCGAAGCGGTAGTACGCGACCGCGCCGCTGCCCTTGACGCGGAACACCGTGTCACCGCCGTACGACGGCATGAACTTGGTGTCGCTCCAGTCGGCGGCGGACTCCAGCACATGGCGTTCGATCCAGCGCTGGCTGGTGTAGTCGTAGCGCGAGCGGTACAGCTTGCCGTCGGTCGCGTCCCGGCCGTAGATGACGCCGCGGTCGCCCGCGTAGATGGCGTCGTAGTTCCAGCCCATGTCGACGATCTTGCCGCTGCCCTCGACGAACTCGTCGGCGGTCGCGTCGTAGCGGTACCAGCGCAGGTCGTTGGTGGTGCCGGAGAGCGTCCATATGTAGCCGCCGCGGTCGATGGTGATGTCGTCGATCCGGTCGGCGGCCCTGAACTGGGTGAAGCTGGAGCTGATCTTCCGGTGGTGGACGTCCCAGGTGCTGCTGGAGCTCACCCGGTGGCTGTAGTACAGCCCGTCCGACTTGATGCCGTAGAAGGTCGCTCCGGGACCGGCGAGCATATGGCCGTAGCCGGTCCAGGTGGTGTCGATGGTGCTGCCGGCGGGCAGGGCATTGCCGACTGCCGGGTCCGGCATGTCGGTTCTGTTGAGCTTGCCGGCGGAGTCGAGGGTGTATGTGGCCCCGTTGGCGCCGCAGGTCAGCGACACGGCGGCCGCCGCGGTGGCCGAGGGCAGCGCGCCGGCGAGCGGAAGGGCGGTCGCCAGGGCCGTGGCCAGAGCAGTGGCGGAGATCAGTGCGCGAGGTGAAATCCGGTTCATGACATGGACATTAAGCGTCCGACGGTGAACGCTGCCGTTTCAACCAGGTGAACAATGATCTCCCATAACGGATCTTGAAAGTGAACGGTGCAATCAACCGGCCGTAATTCATGCCTAGTTGACGGAATATCAACTTGACTGCCAGGTGCGGGTAGGGCGACTTGCCCGCAGGCACGCCGTACGGGCCGCATGGTCACCGCTCGACCAGCGTTCGGGTAGCGGGCGGCCTTCCGCCCCTGACACGGGTGCCAGGTGAACGGGAGGTGGGCGCGTCCGGGGAGGTGGGATGCCCCTCCCCGGACGCGGTGATCACCTGCGGGGTGCGGGGCGGTGTCAGTCAGCCATGGGCAGGTCGCGTCCGGTGAAGTCCGGGGCCTCCTGTGCGGCCTTCATGGTGGAGAGGGACGCGGTTTGCTGGACCGCGTAGAACCGGGTCTGGTTGTCCGCGGTGCGGAAGGAGTACGCCCAGGTCGGGCCGTTGGCGTTGGTGTAGGTGACGGCCGTGGGCTCGGTGGCGGAGGTCTCGAAGCTGGTCTGCTGCCAGGTGCGCCACACTCCGCTGCCCTGGGTGGTCTCGCCGGTGTTGTGGATGTAGCCGTCGGTGCCGCGGACGACGACCTCGGTGAGGCCGGTCAGCGGGGAGATCACGGCGCTGGGGGAGCCCTGCGCGGTGAGCCCGGCGAGCTGCCTCCAGTCGCCGTACGCTCCGCCTTCGGCGGACTGGGAGGCGGTGATGACGTTGCCGTTCCCGTCGGTCGCGAAGAGGCGGATGCGGTAACCGGGGTAGACCACGGCGGACGGGGTGCCGGAGACGGCCTGCGCGCCGAGCGAAGCCCAGGCGGAAAGTGTGCCGTCCGCCTTGAACAGCGCGGTGCTCAGGACGCCTGAGGCGTTCTTGCCGAACAGTTGGAGGCCGTCCCGCACCGTCACGGCCGTGAAGGGGCCGGAGAAGCCGGTTCCGGACAGCGGCAGCCAGCCCAGGAAGTCGCCGTTGGCCGCGGCCTGCAGGCGGTACCAGGGTGCGCCGTTCGCGTCGGCCGCGAACTGCACCAGCTGCCCGGAGGGCAGTTTCGCGGTGGTGGCATGCTGCTGCATGGCTCCGGCCTGGTCGTTCCAGGCCGCCCAGTCCGCACTGGACTTGGCGACCTGGTTGCGCTGCCAGACGCTGCCCGAGGTGTTGTGCGCGGTGACCGAGACCCTTCCGTCCGCCTGCTCGACGAGCGACGGCTGACCGGTGAAGGCCTCGTTGCCGGAGACGGTGGTCCACTGCACGCCATTGACGTCGGACGGGTCGGCCATGCGTCCGTGTACGAGCCGGCCGATGTTGTCGGTGTAGGCGAACTCGATGGACCCGGTGGAGGACTGCATCACCGAGCTCCGGCTGTACGACTCGAGTGGGAGGGCGGGGGACGCGGGCGTATGGCTTGCGACGATGCCACAGTTGTCCGGAGCGCCCGAGACGCTGAGCAGGTTCTGCCAGCCGGCGGTGCCGATCTCGACCCGGTTCACCGGCCAGGTCCTGGTGTTCTCGTCGAAGCGGTAGTAGAAGAGCTGGCCGGTGGAGCTCTGGACACCCATCAGGGTGTCGCCGCCGTTGGACGTGATGCTCTTGAACTGGCGCCAGTCGCTGGAGCTGACCAGCACGTGGCGCTCGATCCAGCGCTGGCTCGTGGTGTCGAAGCGGGAGCGGTAGAGCTTGCCGTCCGACGCGGCACGGCCGTAGATCACACCGTCGTCCGCGGCGGTGATCAGGTCGTAGCGGTTCCAGCCCGTGTCATGGAGGGAACTCGTGTCGGCCGGCGTCCAGGCGCCGCCCGAGCCGTCGTACTTGTACGAGTACAGGCTGCCGTTGTCGAGCAGCACCCACATGCGGCCGGAGCGGTCCACGGTCACCTGGTTGCGGTCCGCGGCATCGGCGAGCCAGCCGAACGCGGTCGTGATCTTCCGAGGACTCACTGCCCAGGTGCCGGTGCTGACGTCACGTCGGCCGTACCAGGTGCCGTCCGACTTGAGCAGGTAGAACTTACCGTCCGGGCCGGAGATGACCAGCGGATAGTTGTTCCAGCTGGAGCCGATCGTGGTGGGGCTGGCGTATCCGCCTGCGCCGTTGACGGGCGACTTGAGCTTGTACTCCAGCAGGGAGCCGGCGCTGTTCACGCCGTACGTCGGGCCGTTGGTCCTGCAGGTCGCGGCATCGGCGGCGTGCGCCGTGCCCGGCGCGGCGATGAGCAGCGGCAGTGCGGCCGCCGCGGCGGCCGCCATGGCTGTGAGGCGAGTGGCTCCGCCGTGCGAGAAGAAGGTCATGGCCGGTCCTTTCAGAGGGGGTGTCAGCGGGCGGCGGGCAGGCTGCGCGCAGCGCGGGCCAGGGCCCCGTCGTCGGCGCGCAGGGCGCTGGGCGCGAGGTCGGTGCCAATGTGCCGGGGGGTACGTCCCGCGGATCCCGTGCGGTGCGCCCAGCAGGTGCCGTCAGTCGTGAACCGTCCGGGCCGGCGAGCACGTTTCCGTACGGCCCTCGGCCCGTGCCCACCCTCTGGGCAGGGGGAGAAGGCCGAACCGGTCAGCGAATCGGCCCTCGTGCGCTGAAGAAGCTCACCGGCCGCTGTCACTGAGATCGGTCGGCCGTCTCTGTGGTAGGGAGTTAATGCCATGTGGATTCGTTGTGTCCTTCCGTCGAACAAAGCGCCCCGGGGCAGCCCGTTTCGTGGCTTCCGGCGGAAGCCCCCGTGAGCCCGATCCGTAAGTGGCGGTCAGGAAGCCTACGTTCGGGGCCGAAGGGAGATGATCACGATGGGATAACGCTCAGATGAATGGACTGGGCAAAGAGTCGACAAAGGCTCCGACGACCCGTCAGGCTCCCCTCTGATCGTTTTTTCGTCCTGGGGGGGCCGTGCCGACGTACCGGATACTCGCGCGCAAGTTCGTGGTGTCAAGACTCCTGCGTTCACGTTGGGGCAAGGCCGTCGCACTCGCCGTGACAGCGGTGATCGCCGTCTGTTCGCTCGCCGTGGCGGGCGCGGGGATCCCTCTTTTCCCGGGTGAGCCGGCCGCCGCCGAGGGTCCCGGCCAGCGCTGGGGCAGTGCCGAGGGCCTCAGCCACTTAGCGGGGGGCAAGCGCAACGACGACGCGCCGCGGTCTCTGCGAGCCAAGTACCCGCTGAAGAGTCCCTCCGCCGCCCGGCCCACGGTCCGCAAGAACGCGGTTGAAGTCACCACGCCGGCCCCCGCGCAGGTCAAGGGCTTCGACCGCAGCACGAGCAAGGAGATCGTCTCGGAGCGGGACGCCCGCAGCCGTACGTACGCGAACCAGGACGGCACCCGCACCAGCGAGATCTCCACCGATCCGATCAACTACCGGGACGAGCACGGGGTCTGGCGGCCCATCGACAGCGAACTGGTCGAGCAGGGAGGCGGCTGGGTGAACGCCGCCGACTCCGTGGACCTGCGCTTGGCCGAGCAGGCCGACGCCGGAGAGCTCGCCTCCGTCACCCTGCCGTCCGGTGAGTCCTTCGGCTACGGGCTGAGCGGCGCCGCCTCTGTGGCGGGCACCGCGGACGGTGCCCGCGTCGCTTACGAGCAGGTGCTCCCCGGGACCGACCTCTGGCTCGACTCGCAAGCCGGCGGGGTCAAGGAGACCCTCGTCCTGAAGTCCGCCACCGCCCCGAACAGCTTCGTCTTCCCCCTCCACCTCGAGGGCCTCACCGCCCAGGCCGACGGCGGATCGATTCTGCTGACCGACGCCAAGGGCCGCACCCGCGCCGTCATTCCGGCCGGGTTCATGGAGGACACCGCCCACGCCGTCTCGCACGCCGTGACGTACGAACTCGTCCAGCGGCAGGGCGGCGGCCAGGCGCTGAAGGTGACCGCCGACCGGGACTGGCTCGCCGACCCGGCCCGTGCCTACCCCGTCCGCATCGACCCCTCCGTCGACACCACGTCCGCCTCCACCTCCATGACGGTCCGCAGCGGCGGTTCCGTCGTCGGCTCCAGCGAACTGCAGGTCGGCAAGGGCCCGGACGGTGCCTCCGCCGCCTACCTCGGCTTCCCCGGCCTCGACGAGGAGCTCAGGTACCACCAGATCTTCGGTGTGCAGCTCCAGGTCGTGAACTTCGACTCGGCCTCCTGCAAGCCGCGTTCCGTCTCCGTCCACCCCGTGACCGGGCCGTGGACCGCCGGCACCGGCACCGCCTACCCCGGCCCCTCGGTCGGCGGCGCCCTCGCGTCGAAGTCCTTCGCCTACGGCTATATAGGCTTCGGCCAGTCGCAGTCCGCCTGCCCCACCGCCGGTGAGCTCTTCGACCTCGGCAAGGGCGGCCGTGACCTGGTTCAGCGCTGGGTCAACGGCACCCAGGCCAACTACGGCCTGTCCCTGCGGGCCTCGGCCACCGACTCGCTCGCGTTCAAGAAGTTCACCGGCCATGCCACGGCCAACCCGCCCAAGCTGTACGTCACGCACTCCCCGTACAACGCGTCCTACAGCTTCCCCAAGCCGGTCCCCGACCCGCCGGTGCTGCAGAACCAGGCCGGGAAGGTCAAGGTCGCCGTCACCAACAAGGGCGCCGAGACCTGGACGCCGTCCACCTACTACCTCGCCTACCGCGCCTATGACAAGAAGGGCAAGCTGGTCACGCAGCAGCGTGCGGGCAGCCTCACCGGCAACGTGGCCCACGGTGCCAAGGCGACGGTCGACGCCACCATCAAGGCACTCCCGCCGGGCGTCTACATGCTCGACTTCACGATGGTGCGCCAGGGCGGCAAGGTCTTCACGGACGAGCAGGTGCCGCCGGGCCGCCTGACCATCCAGGTCTTCGACATCGCGCCGGTGGTCAAGGAGCAGTCCCCGCCCAACGGCTACCAGGCCCAGACCCTGACCCCGCAGCTGTGGGCGGCCGGCACCGACATCGACGCGCCCCCCGGCTCCACGCTCCAGTACAAGTTCGAGATCTGCGAGTCCGACAAGGCCGGCAAGCCGACCGCCTGCACCACCTCCGCCTATCAGACGAGCTCTGCGTACCCGGTGCCCTCCGGCCGGCTGAAGTGGGGCAAGACCTATCTGTGGCGTGGCTTCGTCAAGGACGCGTCCAACGAGGTGCCCACCCAGCAAGTGGCGCTGGTCGCCACCGTTCCGCAGCCCGAGATCACCTCGCGGCTCTCCGGTGCGCAGGGCAAGGAGTTCGACCCCAACGTCGGCAACTTCACCTCCAGCGCGACCGACGCGTCCCTCGCCGGCGTCGGTCCCGACCTGACGGTGATCCGCACGTACAACAGCCTCGATCCCCGGCGTGACCTCGCCTTCGGCGCAGGCTGGACGACCCGCTTCGACATGCGGCTCACGCCGGACGACGACGGCAGCGGCAACGTCGTCATCCGCTACCCCGACGGGCAGGACGTCCGCTTCGGCAAGAACGCGGACGGGACGTACGCCCCACCGCCCGGCCGCTTCGCCAAGCTGACCTTCGACTCCACGGCCGGCACCTACACGCTGCAGGACAAGTCGGGTACGACGTACGACTTCAGCACGACCGGTCTCCTGGCCAGGATCACCGACGCGTACTCCAACTCGGTCACCTACACCTACAGCGCGGGCAAGCTGGCGACCGCGACGAACAACCGCACCTCCCGCTCACTGACCTTCACCTGGACCGGCGCGCATGTCACCAGGGTTCAGACGACCGCCGTCGACGGCGCCCCGCTGGCCTGGGCGTACAGCTACACCGGCGATCTGCTGGACAAGGTCTGCGACCCGCTCAACGGCTGCACCCAGTACGGCTACGGTACCGGCAGCCACTACGCCACCACCGTGCTCGACTCCCGCCCCGAGTCCTACTGGCGCCTGGGTGAGGAGGAGGGCACCGCGGCCAACAGCGCCAACGAGGCCAACCTCGGCAAGGACCGCGGAACCTACCAGAACGTCACCCTGAAGGCCGCCGGCGCGATCACCGGCGACCCCGGCACCGCCGCGTCCTTCGACGGCGCCACCTCACGCGTCGACCTGCCCGCCGGCACACTGAAGAAGAGCCGTGACGAAGCGGTGGAGGTGTGGTTCAAGACGATCGCCGGCGGCGTCGGCGGCCCGCTCGCCGGCTACCAGGACAAGGCCTGGGGCACCACACCCGGCACCGGTGTCCCGATGCTTTACGTGGGCACCGACGGCAAGCTCCGCGGCCAGTTCTGGACCGGCACGGCTGGGCCGATCACCGACATCACCAAGAACGTCAACGACGGCCAGTGGCACCACGCGGTGCTGTCGATGTCCGGCTCCACCCAGAGCCTCTATCTGGACGGCAAGCTCTCCGGGACCCTCGCGGGCAAGCAGCCGCTGCAGACCAACCTCACCTACAACCAGATCGGCGCCGCCTACGCCACCGGGCCCGCCTCCTGGCCGGGCTGGGGCTCCGCCGCCGCCAAGTCCTTCGCGGGCACCGTCGACGACGTCGCCGTCTACCACCACCCGCTGGGAACGGCGGCCGTCGCCGCCCACTACCGCGAGGGCGGCCGCACCGCCGACGTCCTGACGAAGACGACACTGCCCAGCGGCCGCATCGCCTCCGAGGTCCAGTACGACACCACCCGCGACCGCGTCCAGGAGTACACCGACCGCAACGGCGGCACCTGGGAGATCGGCACGCCCGCGGTCTTCGGCAACGACAGGGACCTGCGCCGCACCGTCGAGGTGCGCGACCCGATGGACGCCCCGTACTTCTACGAGTACGACGGGCTGTCGTCGCGGCAGCTGCGCTACGGCGAGCCGATGGCGCTGGGCGCCCGGGAGTCCGTCACCGCGGCCCCGTCCCCGTCGCCGACCGACCCCGGCCAGGTCTGCACCCAGCCCGACCCGGGCGACCCGGCCTTCTGCACCAATCCGCCCGGTCACGGCGGCGACGGGCCGGACTTCATCCGGTACCCGGTCGACGGTGTCGCCATCCGCTCCTTCACCTACGACGACAACGGCTTCCAGACCGGGATCACCAGCGAGAACGGTGAGAAGGTCACCCTCGGCTACGACGACCGCGGCAACGTGACCAGCCGGACGACCTGCCGTTCGGCCGGCGACTGCCAGACCTCGTACACCACCTACCCGACGCCGGCCGGCGACTTCGACCTGCGGGGCGACCAGCCGTCCGAGACCCGCGACGGCCGTTCGACCGGCCCCACCGACAACCGCTTCCTCACCAAGTACACGTACAACACCAGTGGCGCGCTGCTCACCCAGACGGCGCCCGACAGCGGCACGGCCAGGAACACCTACACGACCGGCGCCGAGCCGGCCATCGGCGGCGGCAACACGCCCACCGGCCTGCCGCTGACCACCGCCGACCCGCGCGGCAAGATCACCCGCTACCAGTACTACAAGAACGGCGACCTGGCCTGGGTGACCGATCCGTCCGGCGGCGTCACCAAGTACACGTACGACGCGCTGGGCCGCAAGATCGCCGAGACCGTCGTCACGGACGCCCAGCCGGCCGGCACGACGTCCACCTTCACCTACGACAAGCTCTCCCGGGTCCACACCCTCACCGACCCGGCGGCGACCAACGCCGTCACCTCCGGCAAGCACCAGCAGCGGACCACCACGGACTACGACGCCGACGGCAACGTGGTGCGCACCGAGATCAGCGACCTGCTGGGCGGCGACGCCACGCGCGTGATGACCTTCGACCTCGACGACCACGGCCGCCCGGAGCGGGTCACCGACGCCGAGGGCGACGAGACCTCGTACGCCTACGACGTCTTCGGCAACAAGACGTCGATGGTGGACGCGGGCGGCAACCAGTTCGACTACGTCTACACCGCGCGCAACATGATGGCCGAGACCCGGCTGCGCGACTGGGACGACGACGGCGGCGACGACAGCTACACCGTCCTGCAGTCGTACGCCTACGACATGGGCGGCCGGCTGGTCCGGCACACGGACTCGATGGGCCGCTCGCTGATGTACCAGTACTACGGGGACGACCTGGTCAAGTCGATCACGCTCAAGGACTTCCACAACCCCGACGGCACCAAGCGCGACATCGTCGTGGAGTCCAACACCTACGACGGCGCGGGCAACGTCCTGACCGAGACGAGCGGCAACGGCAAGCTCGTCACCGCGTACACGTACGACCCGGTCGGCCGGGTGAAGTCCGAGGTCATGGACCCCGACGGACTCGCGCGGCGCACGACGTACACCTACGACCTCGCCGGCAACGTGCTGACGACGGCCTCCAGCGGTTCCCCCTCCAACGTCCCCTGGCCGGTGAGCGTCAGCGGCGACTCCGTCCGCTACGAGTACGACGACTCGGGCAACGTCCTGACCGAGACGGTCGAGAACGGCACCGACTCGCGCACCACCGGCTACACCTACGACGACCGCGGGCTCACCACCTCCAAGACGGACCCGGCGGGCAACAAGACCGAGTACGGATACGACGAGCTGGGCCAGGCGGTATCCGTCACCGCGCCCGCCGTCCGGACCGAGTCCGGCGGCAGCACGCCCGCCACCACCCGGCCGACCACCTTCACCGGTCACGACACCTTCGGTGCGGTCACGGAGTCGGTCGACGCGCTGGGGAACGTCAACCGCACCGCCTACGACCGGCTGGGCCGCGCGGTCACGGGGACCGCGCCCTCCTACACGGCGCCGGGCTCCACCGAGACCGTCGCCCCGACGGTCACCAACAAGTACGACGCGCTCGGCAACGTCACCGAGAGCACCGACCCGCTCGGCCGCGTGACGAAGTTCCAGTACGACCGCCAGAACCGGCTCACCGTGAAGGACGTGCCCGTCGGCACGGGCGACGAGCGGGGCCAGTGGAAGTACACGTACACCCGTACCGGCGAGGTGCTGTCCGTCACGGACCCGAACGGCGCCCGCGCCGAGACGACCTACGACGACCTGGACCGCCCGGTCACCACCACCCAGATCGAGCGCAAGCCGCGGCCGGGCGCCTTCACCACCCGCAACGAGTACGACGACGCGGGCAACGTGGTGAAGCAGACCTCGCCGAGCGGCGCCGCTGGCCAGTTCACGTACGACAGCCTCAGCCAGCTGACCAGGCTGCAGGAGCCGAGCGGCGTCATCACCCAGCTCGGCTACGACGCCTCGGGCCGCGAGGTGCGCCGCACCGACGGTATGGGCCGTGCCTCGGCGAAGATCTACGACCAGCTCGGCCAGCTCGTCCAGGACCAGGACCTGGACCCGTTCAACAGCCAGCTGCGCAAGGTCAGTTACACCTATGACAAGGCGGGCAACCTGGTCACGTCGACCAACCCGCTGAACCGTACGACGACGTACGCGTACGACGCCCTCAACCGGCTGACCAGCCAGACCGAGCCGGTCTCGGACACCAAGTCCATCACCACGTCCTTCGGCTACGACGCGCTCGGCAACCGCACCCGCTACACGGACGGCCGCGGGAACTCGACGATCTACACCGTCAACACGCTCGGCCTCGCCGAGTCGGTGATCGAGCCGGTGACCGCCCGCGACCCGTCCGCGGCAGCCCGTACCTGGACGACCGCGTACGACGCCGACGGCGAGCCCGTGAAGCTCACCGCGCCGGGCAACGTGGTGCGCGAGCGCGAGTACGACAAGGCGGGGCAGCGAATCCGTGAGACCGGTACGGGCGCCGCTGTGACGACCCCCGAGAAGCGGTTCCGGTACGACCCGGCGGGCCGGCTGGTCGGGGCCTCCTCCCCGAAGGGCGACGACACCTACGAGTACGACGACCGGGGCTCACTGCTGAAGGCGACCGGCCCGTCCGGCGACGCGACGTACACCTACGACAGCGACGGCCTGCTCACCAGCCGCACCGACGCGGCCGGCACCGCCGGCTTCAGCTACGCCAGGCAGCAGCTGACCTCGGCGACCGACCCGCTGACCGGTGTGCGGCAGAGCTACACCTACGACGGCGCGGGCGCGATCAAGAAGGTCGACTACGGCGCGGGCCAGTCCCGCGGCTTCACCTACGACGACCTGGGCCGGCTCGACACCGACACGCTGAAGAACAGCGCCGGCCAGACCATGGCCTCGACCGACTACGGCTACGACACCGACGACCGGCTGGCCTCCAAGACCACGGTCGGCACCGCCAAGGCCGGGACCAACACCTACGGTTACGACCAGGCCGGCCGCCTCACCTCCTGGACGGCCGACGGCACGACGACGGCGTACGGCTGGGACGACAGCGGCAACCGGGTGAAGAACGGCAGCAAGAGCGCCACCTTCGACGAGCGCAACCGGCTCCTGTCCGACGGCGACTACACCTACGACTACACGTCACGCGGAACGCTCGCGTCGCGCACCAGTTCCGGTCTGAAGGAGGACTTCACCTTCGACGCCTTCGACCGGCTGGTGAAGGCGGGCGAGTCCGCAACGCAGTACACGTACGACTCGCTGGACCGCATAGCGGACCGCAACGGCGCGGACTTCTCCTACGCGGGCTTCGCACCTGACCCGGTCAAGGACCAGAACTCCACATACGGCCGCGGCGCGGCGGACGAGCTCCTGTCGATCGCCGGGAACGGCGGCGCGGCTCAGCTGACGCTGGAGGACAAGCACGGCGACGTCGTCGGCAGCATGTCCGCGGCGAACGGCGCGGCGTCCGCCCTGGACGAGTCGACGGCCTTCGACCCGTTCGGCAAGGTGCTCGGCACGGCCGACATGCACGGCAACGTGGGTTACCAGGGCGACTGGACCGACCCGGACACCGACCAGGTCGACATGCAGTCCCGCTGGTACGACCCGGGGACCGGCACCTTCGACTCCCAGGACTCGTACATCTACAGCTCCGGCGCCTCGATCCTGGCCAACCGCTACACCTACGGCGCCGGCGCCCCGCTGGACTACACCGACCCGGACGGCCACTGGCCGAGCTGCGGCTGGTGCAAGAAGGCCGTGAGCTGGACGGGCAAGAAGCTCCACCAGGGCATGAGCTACGTCTCCAAGACCGCCCAGTCGGTCTGGCACGGTGTGCAGTGGGCGTGGAACAACCCGGGGGCAGCGTTCAAGCTGGCTCTGAGCTACGTCGGCAAGGCCGCCAACTGGGTCTACCGGAAGTCGGGTCTGAAGACGGTCGTCGACGCCACCGTCAACGCCGTCAAGTGGGCCGGTCAGAAGACGGGCGTCACCGAATGGGCCCGCGAGAAGGCGAGACAGGCCGCCAGAGCGGCTTACCAGGCCAAGGTCTACGTCACGAAGAAGGCCAGACAGGCGGCCTCGTTCGCGGCGCAGCACAACCCGATCCCGGCGGTCCTCGCGGCCACCAAGCCCCTGATCGCCGTCGGCAGGGCGATCGTCACGGCCGACCCGAACCTTCCGGCGATCGTCGTCGGAGCGGCCGTCCAGGTGGTCGCCGATGCCGCCAGGGCCGCGGACGCCATCCGCGACGAGGTCGTCAAGCAGGCCGGCAGCGTCGTGGAGACCGTCTCGGACGCGGTCGACTGGGGCGAGGTCTGGGACGACGTCAAGACGGTCGGCAACGTCGTCGGTGACGTCACCGGCTTCAACGACATCAAGAACTGCGTCACCACGGGCGACATGGAGTCCTGCGCCTGGGCGGCGGCGACGGTGGGCGGCATCGTCCTGGGCGGCGCCGGCGCGGCGGCGGTCCGGGCGGCGAAGGCCGGCCGGATGGCGGCGAAGGCGGCGAAGTACGCGGACGAGATCGCGAAGGCGGCGAAGAAGGGGAAGAAGGTCCTCGAAGAGGCCGAGTCGGTGGGGGAGTGCGTCTCCACCGCCCGGGACGTGGCCTCTCTCGCCAGCGCCAACAGCTTCGTACCCGGTACCGAAGTCGTGATGGCCGACGGCAGTCGCAAACCGATCGAGAAGGTCGAGGAGGGCGACGAGGTCCTCGCCACCGACCCGACGACCGGCAGGACGTCCAAGCAGAAGGTCACCGACACGATCGAGGGCAAGGGCGAGAAGCACCTCGTCAAGCTCACCATCGACACGGACGGTGACAAGGGCGACGCCACCGACACGATCACCGCGACCGAGGGCCACCCCTTCTGGGTGCCGGACCTGAAGAAGTGGCTGAAGGCCGGCGAACTCAAGCCCGGCCAGTGGCTCCAGACCGGCTCCGGTACCTGGGTCCAGGTCGACGCGGTCAGCGCCTGGACGCAGCAGGCAGCGGTCTACAACCTGACGGTCGACACGGCACACACGTACTACGTGGCGGCGGGCGCGACCTCGACGCTCGTTCACAATTGTAAGCTCAGCTACGGCGAAGCCTCAGAGAAGGCAAACCGGGCACTGGCCGCCAAGCTCGACGAGATGCATTCGACAATGTCTCGCTCCAAAATTCGGGAATTCGCCATGGGGTCTGCCGCTGTCGACCGGAAAACCGGGAACGTAGCAGTGGGCATGAAGAGGACGGGAGACGGGGCTTTCTGTGCGGAAGATATCTGCCGAGCCGATCTTGTCGCAAGAGGTGCGAACCCGGAAGACATCGTCTATAGCGTGCCGCTTCGCCCGTTGAAGCGAACCCCTGCCCCTGTGTGCCAGCGCTGCGAGAGTCGGACCACTCGCGATCAGTTCGCGCCTGGAACTGAATGGGAGAGCGATCTGGAGTGAAAATATCCGAAGACTGGGATTGGGAATCCCTTACCACCCTGAGTGTTCCCTCGAGTCAACTTCGACAGCACCTCGGGCGACTGCTCGGGAGAGATGCAGAGGAGCGCAAACGTGCAGGCGGGCTGCTCTACTGCGAGGTTGCCAATCAGGGGCATCTGTATAGCGCGGCTGCTCCGTGTGTCGACGTCATCGCGGAGCACGTAGAGTCCGGAGGGGGTTTTAGTCCCGACTCCCTCGCCTTGCTTGAGTCGATCCTCAACGCCAGGTCTCCGGGACTCCAAGTAATCGTCGGTGGAGTCCTGGTGGACGTTGCCGAGTACTGCAGGAAAAGAATTCTTGATCTCCTCCCGGAGATTCTCCGGGAGGCCGACGGGGAGGACGTCGAGCTTTTCCGTGAGGTCTGCTTCATGATTCCTCAGTTGGCCGACTCGTCGCAGGAAGTGATTGAGTTCCTCGATCTTTCGATCTCGCGATTCGAAGGCGAATTGCGGCGCGTCTCCAGCGAGGCCCTGGAAGAGGCCCAGGAAGTTCTACGCGACGGGCATATGCCCTGATACTCCAGCAGCGTCTCGCTGTCTGGCCCGGTCGGAGGCATCGTCGGGGAGTGCAGCGGGCTGATGGCGTGTCAGGGGCGGTCTTCCCGGACCGCCCCTCCGACGAGTGGCATCGAGAACTGTCCGAGCTGTGATGAGGGCAGCCTCCCCGCGTGATCGACGACCTTGCCGACGCGACCTGGGACCGTCAGAGCGACCGGGGCACGCTGGCGCGGTGGGAGTTTGCGCCGTTCTCTTGGGGTTCCCCGGCTGTGGTGTGACGTCGTACGGAGTTCTCTCGTTGGGGAGGTTGCGACGGTTCTCAGGGGGTGCGGCTCTGCGGTGGATCGTTGCGATCGACTTGTGGAGTAGGGGTACCAGTGCGTGCATTCCCTGCACAGCTGCCGTCAGGCACCCGGTACTGGACCGTGGTGGACGACGAGTTGGAAGTGGTGGAGGAAGCCGACTGCTTCCTGCGGGAGCTGAGGTTGGCCCGGGGACGGGCGGAGACGACGACGAAGGCGTACGCCGAGGCCGTGGTGCTGTTCCTGGCGTGGTGCGCGACCACCAAGGGGGAGTGGCGGACCGCCGCCCGGGACATTGGGCTGTTCATGCTCTGGCTGAAGTGGACCCCGGGAAACGGCGGTCAGCGGCGGGTTGGTGGTGCCCGGCCCGGGCACGAAGCCGGTCCGGGGCGAGAGCCGGATCAACAAGGTGCTCACTGCCGTCCGCATGTTCCTGGTGCATGCCGTCGTGAACAAGGCCGCTCCGACATGGGTGTTGGAGCAGATCTACGAGCTCGCCGACGACCGCGACCTGCCCCAGGAGGCTCGCGGCGAGAGCGGCGCCATGCGTTACCGGATGCGGGCTCGCCACCGGCTCCAAGAGCCCGAGACCGCCATCGACCGGGCTAGCGACGACGAGATCGTCGCCATGTTCTTGCAGGGCCGCTCCGCCCGCGACCGGCTTATCCTGCTGCTGCTGTCACGGGTCGGACTACGCCCCGGGCAGGTTGCGGGCCTGCGCCGCTGTGATCCGCATCTGCTGATGGACTCCCGCACGCTGGGCTGCGACGTAGAGGGCGCCCACGTGCACGTCATCCGGCGTGAGAACGAGAACCGCGCCTGGTCCAAGTCGAAGAAGTCCTGGGCCATGCCGGTCGACTTCCTCGTAGTCCAGGCATTCGACCAGTACGCGCTGGAACGCCACGAGCGCCTGGGCGCCGGCGGCAGCGACTTCCTGCTGGTCAACCTGTTCCGGCCGCCCTACGGGGCGCCGATGACGACCGACGCGATCGGCGAACTGTGTGAGTCGTTGTCCCGGCGGGCCGGGCTGGGCCGGAAGATCGGCCCCCGGATGTGTCGGCATGCGATGGCCAGCAATGTCGCCGATGCCGGCGGCAAACTGGACGAGGTCCAGGCACTGCTCGGGCAGAAGAGCGCGGAATCGCCGGGACCCTACCTGCATCCCAAACCATCGCGTCTTCGAGAGGCCGTTGAGCGGGTGCCTCTTCCGCGTGTGAACGCCAAGGAGGGCGATCGATGACGAGCGCTCTGGTCGAGAACCTGCCAGCAGAGCTGGACGACGTCACCGGTGCTCTCATGGGGGCAGTGACCACAGAGTTCCAGCAGCTCATGAGCTGGGATGGGGAGGGGCGCCAGTTGGTCTTCCCCCGTGATCATCCTCTGCTCGGCGGCCCGGAGTGTCTGGTGACGGGCTGCGACAAGGTCGTTTCCACACGAAGGACCATGGGCTCTGTGTGGGTTGCGCGAAGCGTTTGAAGGCCAGCGGGCAGGGCTTCGAGGAGTTCGTGTCCACCGTCAAACGGCACTGGCGCTCGATCGGCGTCAGCAACTGCCGGGTCTCGGAGTGCGGGCGCCCGTCAAAGACATCACGCGTCGGGTTGTGCGGTCGTGTCCCTTGACGTGGTGTAGGGCGATCAATCGTCGGTCGTGTTGGTGGTGTTGGGTAGCGCGGGGGCGCTTTCGGGGCGCTCGGCGGGGTAGAGCTGATCCATGCTTCCCTCGGGCAGGTAGCGGCGGGGGAAGGCGATCCACTCGTCGTGCAGTTCGAAGAGCACGGCGGTGGCCAGCCGCAGGAGTGCGTCGTCGTTGGGGAAGACCTGGACGACGTCGGTGCGGCGCTTGACCTCGCGGTTGATCCGCTCCAGCGGGTTGGTGGACTGGATCTTCTTCCAATGCCGCTCGGGGAAGGCGGCGAAGGCGGTCAGGTCGTCCTTCGTCTCCAGCAGCATGTCTTTGACCTTGGGGAACTGTGTGCCGAGCATGTCGGCGACGGTGTCGAGCTGGGTGCGGACGACATCCGCGGTGGGCTGGGCGAAGATCGTGCGGATCGTGGCGGCGGCCATCTCGGCGGCTTCCTTGTTGATCACGCTGAACACGTTGCGCAGGAAGTGAACCCTGCAGCGCCGGTACGCGCCCCCGAGCATGACCTTGCGGATGGCTTTGACCAGCCCCAAGTGGTGGTCGCCGATGACGAGCCGGACCCCGGTCAGACCGCGTTCGCGCAGGTGACGCAGGAACTCGGTCCAGAACACCTCGGTCTCGCTGTCGCCGACCATCACGCCCAGCACCTCCCGGCCGCCGTCCTCGGTGATCCCGGTGGCGATCACCACGGCCCGGGACACGATCTGGTGCTCGCCCCGGGCCTTGCAGTAGGTCGCGTCCAGATAGACGTACGGGAAGCGGACGTGGTCCAGGGGCCGGGAACGGAACGCGGGGCGAAGTCCCGTACCTACACGGCGGCGGTGCACAAGAAGACGGGGGACATCGCGGTGGGTTGCTCGGGCAACGGCAGTTGCGCCGAGCCGAACATCCTCGACCACACAGGCTGGGATGCGGACGACGTCGTCTTCACGAGGGCGATCCGACGGGAGGACTTCGGCGATGGGAACGGCAAGATTCTCCAGGAGAAGGAGATCTGCACGACCTGCCAGGGCAACTATCCCGCCGACAACTTCGTCCACAGCGTCATTTACGACCCCGAAGGACCCTGGATGATTGGGCAGTGATGAGGGCATCGATCCTGGAACTGCGACGCCACGACTGGTCCGCGCTGCGCTGCAGCTGCGGGCAGTCGGGTGCGCATCTGACGGAGTCGTTCAGGAGGCTGCTGGACGCCCGGAGTGCGCAGGAGACGATCGGGCACACGCTGGAGAACCACCTCGAGGTGCAGAGCATGCTCTTCGAGGTGGCCCCGCACGCCGTGCCGGTGATACTCACGGCGCTGGGGGAGCAGCTGCACGACTCCGTCAGGGGGCACTTCCTGGGGATGCTGGAGTACCTCGTGGCCGGGGAATCGCATCGAAGCGAGATCGAGGCCGGTCGCCCCGTCCTGGAGGAGGAGTGCGTCGCCGCGGTGCACGAGGGCATCTCGGTGCTGTACGCCCAGGCCGTGTCAGGCCACGCCGAGGCCGCGTTCGACATTCTGGAGTTCGTGGACGAGGACGACGAACGACTGGAGTACTACCGGTCCGCCCTTGCCACGGGCCTTGGCGAGGGGTGAGGAAGGCCTTGGCCGCCGGGAGGCCCTCGTGCAGTGCCGCAGCAACGCGGGTGCCGGAGGCTGGTCTCCTGCCCACGGGCTGTGAAGTGACCGCACCCGTACACGATTCGGTTCCGGGACGCTCTCGGCAAGCAACGTGAAGAAGCCGGCTACGACACGCAGGACGACGCTATCGAGCGTCTCACGCAGATCTGCGGAAAGAAGACAACGGCGGCGCGTGGGCGGCTCTCCGGCCGGTATCAGTGCCCGCTCGGCGCGAGGCCCAGGCCCTGTGCGCCGGTGGGCCATCGCGCCGTCGTCACGGCTTCCCTCTGCTCTCTGCGATGCCGTCCGTCCCGCCGGTGCGAGTGCCCAGCCGGCTGACGGACCGCGGGCCGCCCGACCGGCCGGGGCGCGTTTGGCAGGGGGCCGCCCCGGAGGGGTGGATGCAGGCAGCCAGGGCGGTGGCCAGCGCTTGCCAGACGTGGGCGGCGAGGCCGACGTGCCTGGACTGCGTGGCCTGTCGTGCGAGCTGTTGGAGCGCGGCGACGCCCTCCTCGACCCGGCCCGCGTGGATCGCCAGCCGGCCGTCTAGGACCGACAGCCGTACCCGGTCACGGTAGGGGAGACGCAGGTCCTCCTCGGACAGCACGGTCCGACTGAGCAGGGCGGCGTCCTCCAACCGGCCCTGTGCGAAGGCGAGATGAGCCTGGAGGGCGTGCAGTTCCTGGAGCTGCGCAGGCGTGCCGGTCAGATCGAGGACGGAGGCGGCCTCTGTCAGCCACTCCTCCGCGGCGGCCACCCGGGGCGGTGACATCTGCAGGGCCGCAGCGGCGGCGGCGGTCCGCAGCCGGGCCCACGCGGTCAGGTCCTCCCGGCCGTCCTCGAGTAGACCCAGGGCCTTGTTCAGCCGGGCCATGGCGGCCGCGTCGTCGCCCTTACGGCTGCTGACCACAGCGGCCGTCCACAGGGCCTCGGCTGCCTGTAGGGCAGAGGCCCGGGGCAGCAGATCGCGGTCCAACTCGTCGACGTGCTGCGAGGCCGCCTCCCACCGGCCGAGTTCCGTCTCACTGTTGATCAGCTCCAGCAGGGCGGCCAGGGTGTCGGGCACGCACAGGCGCGCGGTGCGGGCGAGGGAGAGCGCCTCCGTCGCCGCCGATTCTGCCGTGTGCAGGTCGCCGATGGCCCGTGTGCAGCGCGCGTAGCGGACGAGCGAGCGGGTGTGGAGGTCGGGGGCGTCCAACGAGCGGCTCAGCGCCAGGAGTTCCAGCAGCCGTGTGCGCTCCGATTGGTGGTCGCCGTCGCGATCGGCGGCTTGGCTGAGCAGCCACAGGGCCTGCCAACGGGCGGCGGGGTCCTCGCCGGGGTCGTCCTCGACCGCGCGGCTGAGCGCCGCGGTGCTGTCCGTCCCGGGCGGCGCCGAGGCCACGGCGGCCAGCACTCCGCTCAGGGACCTGCCGTCCTGCGGGCCGGTCAGGGCCGAAGCGTCGACGCCGAGTCGCTGGGCGAGGTAGGCCACGGTGCGCTCGGTGGGTCGCCGGTCGCCGGACTCCAGGCGTGACAGGTGTCCCGTCGACATGCCGTCGCCGACGACGTCGGCCTGGCTCAGGCCGCGTGCGGTCCGGAGTCTTTTGAGCCGACGGCCGAACTGCGGCTGGTCGAGCATCTCCCTCCTCGGGTTCGGTGGCCCGGTCGGCACGGTATCCGTGGTTCCGCTTGCCCGATCGGGCATGTGAGTTGTCAGCACTTTAAGGAGCGCGGCAAGGGGCGACAAGCCGTTTGGCGTGGCGGGTAAGCGCATTCCAGTGGGCAGCGTCCCGGGCCGTCGGGATTGTTGGTGCCGGGGTTCGCGGGGCCCGGATTCGGCCCGTTCGCACAAGAGTTGACGCGTTGCCGAGGTCACCTGGCAAACTCTTGTCTCAAGGGTTGTCTCCCTTTAATCTCGAAGGCGGCTTCCCCCAAACGATCCTCTCTTCGTCTCGTGGAGGTTTTCGTGCTCCCAACTGCCCGAACGGGCTTCTCGTCTCGGCAGGGCTTACGTGTCGCCCGCCCGGCCCTTGGGCGGCCCGTCGACGGGACCGCACCTCGGGCTCGAACAGCAGTGACGACAACGTTGCCCAGCAGACCCGGATGACGGTCGCCTCGGCACCGCTCCCTCCGCTCACCTGACCCGATCCCGGTTCCGGGGCCCGCCGCCGGCCGGGAACGACGCGGAACTCCGGCCCCGGCCACCGACGAGGTGGCGCGTGCCGTCACCGGGCGCTCGTCGACACCCAGGTACAGCGCATCGGTCCGCTCCGCGTCCGTGACACCCTTCCCAGCCCCCCACGTGCAGGAAGAAGGACGGTACGTCCGTGGCGACCACGAGTTTCCCCGACGCCTCGCCCAGCAAGAAGAAGACCGCAGCCACAGCTGTTCCCGCCCGCCGCGACCTGATCGCCGCGCAGGACCACGTGACCCCGGCGGCCACCTGTACGGCCCACCTCTCCCCGCGGGACCTCGCGGTCACGGCCGCGGAACCCGAATTCGCCCGCCAATTCGGCCTGAGCGCCGACGAGATCTGCGGACGCGGACTCCTCGAACTGGTCCGTTCCCCGGCCCCGGGCCATTTGCGGGAACAATTTGCCGTGCTTTCCTCGGGGCGTAGCCAGAGATTCAAGCAGAAGGTGACAGGCCGGGACGGCGACGGCCGCAGTTTCCATGCCGATATCACCGTCATCGCCGTCAGGCAGCCCTCGGGGGGGATGGTCGGTGTCGTCGTCCTCCTGCGCCGGACGGCGGAAGCGGTCACCGGCGGGCCCGTGCTCAGCGCCCTCGACGCGCAGGTTCTGGAGGGTGTGGCGAGTGGCGAATCCACGGTGCAGTTGGCCTCCCGTCTGTATCTGAGCCGCCAGGGCATCGAGTACCGCGTCGGACAGATGCTGCGTCGTTTCGACGCGCCCAACCGGCCCGCCCTCGTGGCGCGGGCACACGCCCTCGGGATGTTCGCCGCGGGGCAGTGGCCCCCGCGTGTCCTCCCGGAACGCGTGCTGTAGTGCGGAACGGGGCCTACCGGGCCCCGCACGGCGGCCGTGGCGGAAACACCGCCACGGCCGCGTCGTAACGGCCCGGCCCCCGCAGGGGCCGGACCGGCCTCACGCCGCCGAGGGCTGCCAGGCTTCCTTGAACCGGCGGCGGGCACGGAAGAGACGGGAACGGACGGTGCCCACGGGCAGGGCGAGCACCTCGGCCATCTCCTCCTCGTTGAGCCCGTAGGCACGCAGGGTGAGGACCTGCCGGTGCGCCTGCGACAGGCGTTCCAGCACGTCGCTGATGTACACCGCGTCCATGGGATTGGTCTCCTGCTGAGCCTCCACCTCGGAGCAGCAGCTCTCCGCGCCGTAGCGCTTGGCGGTGCGGACGGCCTCCCGGACCGACACGGAGCGCACCCAGCCGTAGAACGCCGCCGGTTCGCGCAGGGATTCCAGGCCGCGGTAGACGGCGAGCAGTGCCTCCTGCGTGGCGTCGGCGCCGTCGTCATGGGTGATGGACCGGCAGATACGCGCGACGTAGGGCGTGATGGCGGTCAGCAGGTGGTTCATCGCGTGCTCGTCGCCCGCCTGGGCTCGGGGGAGCAGCGTGAGGGGGGAGGGGAGTTCGCTGACGGTCGTCATGACGGACAGAGGTTCCTTACGGCCGGGCGGGCGGGGTCGGGAGGGGCGAACGGGCGGTCGTACTCAGCCGGTGGCGGCCAGGGCGTGCCCGGGCTCGGCCGCATCCGTGAAGGCCAGGAGTCCGGCGCGCACGTCGTCGCGGAACGCCCTCATGAAGTCAGGGCTGTAGCAGGCGGTGGAGTGCGGGAACTCGATACTGAGCCGGCCCTCGAAGGAGACGGCGCAGGCCATGACGGGGCTGCGACCGGCCTGCGGGAAGTAGTGCTCGCGGCCCGGGACCAGCCGTACGTCGACGGCCCGCAGCCCGCCCGGCAGGCGCGGGCCCGGGACCACGCCCATGTTGGTGGCGATCACCGTGGCCAGTTGCAGGGCGGGGTTGCGGGGGATCTCCGGCGTGATGCGCATCTCGTGCACGTGGTCGCCTCGGGAGAGGAAGTCGCTGAGGCGGGCGTGCACGGCACGGGCCACCCCCAACGGCTCGCAGCTTGCGGACACCTGAAGGGTCTGCAGGTGGGTGGTGACCGCGGGGACCAGGGCGGTGGCGGGCAGCGGCGGGGACAGCCGCGAGCGCAGGTCGACGGGGGAGAGACAGCCGAGCGTGCGGGCTCCGTCGTCCCCCGGCAGCCGCCGTCTCGCCGTCACCAGAAGGGTCGCGGAGATCAGAGCGTGCACCGAGACGCCCGAGGCGCGCGCCGTCCGGCGCAGCCGTGAGGTGAGGTCCGCGTCCAGGGTCATCCTGCGGACCTCGATGTGCTCGCCGGCGTCGGCCCCCTCGCCGGGGGCGGCGTCGTAGGGGACCAGTGCGACCGGGTGGCGCCGTATCTCCTCCAGGCGGCCGTCCAGGTACTTCGCCGTGTCGGCGTCGTCGAGTGCAGGCAGCAGCCGGCTCACCGGCTCCGGCCAGCGGGGGCCTTCCGGATCGGTGCTCTCGCCGGTGCCCCCCTCGACCAACTGCCGGTAGCGGTCCCACAGGGCGTTGTGCAGCGCGATGCTGCTGTGGCCGTCGGTGATGGTGTGGTCGATCACCAGCAGGAAGAGGTGGCTGTCCCCGCCCGGTGCGCTGACCAGGACGGCGCGGCTGAGGGGGCCTCCGAGCGGCAGTGGCCTGTTCAGCTCCGCCGCGTAGGCCTCGGCCTCGTCGCCGGTCCGGGTGATCATCCGGGGCCGCTCGTCGGCATCGAGGACGCGCAACACGTGCCCCGCCCCGTCCTGTTCGATGCGGGAGCGCAGCGGCGGGTTCGCCTCGGTCGTGGCGTCGAACGCGGCCGACAGTGCCGCGACGTCCACCGGTCCACGCAGGGTGCAGGACAGCACGGCCCTGCTTCTCTGGCCCACGTAGAGCGTCTCGACCGGACACAGCGCACGGTGCATGCCGTCAGCCTTCTTTCCGTCGTTCGTTCCGGAAGTCCAGGGCCCCGGGACGGGTCTGCCGCCGCGGTGGTCCGCGGGGAGGTCGGGGGCTTTTCGAGGGTGCACGGCGGAGCGCGGCGGAATCCAGCCCAGAGGCCCCCCGGGCGGGTAAGTCGCGTGATTTCCCTAGAAGTTGAGCAGCGGTCCGCACTCCCTGGTCCGGCGGATTTCAGGGAAATCCCTGAATCGCCGGCCGGCGGGCCGGTTCGCCTTGACCCGGCCGGTGCGGGTGCCTCAACGTGCTGTGCCGTGAAACCGGGGCAGACGGCGTGATCGCCCTGACCCCGGTGTGCGGCCTTTGTATCCCCCCGTGGGCCGCGCCCGGTGTGCGGCCGTACGCCGCGCGCGGGCGGCACGGGGGTGGCCGCACCCGTCCGATCCGGCCGGGCCTCGCCGTCCGGGACATCTTCGGCTTGCCACGTGAGGTTTGCGCTATGTCACTCCAGGAGGACGCACGTCGACCGCTGTCCGGAGCCCAGGAGGGCCTCTGGTACGCCGGACGGCTCGCACCGGACAGCGCCGCGTACAACACCGCGGAGGCCGTGGAGATCCACGGACCCCTCGACAGCACCCTGTTCGAGACCGCGTTGCGGCGCGTCGTCGCCGAGGCCAACACCTTCGCCCTGCGGTTCGCCGACACCGACGAGGGTCCGCGCTGCCACCCGGCTCCGGACGCGGACGACTGGAGTCTGAACCGGGCCGACGTCAGCGGCGCCGCCGATCCGGAGGCCACCGCATGGGAGTACGTCCGCGCCGACCTCGCGACCCCGGTGGACCCGGAGAAGGGCCCCCTGTTCGCGCACACCCTGCTCACCCTCGCCGAGGACCGGCACCTGTGGCTGCTGAGGGCCCATCACCTGCTCCTGGACGGCTACAGCTACAAGCTCCTCGGGCGCCGCCTGGCCGAGACGTACAACGCGCTGGCCGAGGACCGCGAACCGGAGCCGTGCGCCTTCGCGCCGGTGCGCCGGCTCCAGGAGGAGGAGGCGGCCTACCTCGCCTCCGAGCGCTTTGCCCGCGACCGTGACCACTGGGCGCAGCGTCTGGCCGGCCTGCCCGAACCCGCCCGGCTCACTGCCCGCACGGCGCCGCCCACCGCGCCCTTCCTGCGCCGAACCGCCGAACTGACGCCCGCCGAGACCGATGCCCTGGACACCGCGGCCGCCCGCCTCGGTGTCCGGCGCACCGACCTGCTGACCGCCGCGACCGCCGTCTACCTGCACCGGATGACCGGCGCCCACGACCTGGTCCTGGGCATGGCCACGATGAGCCGGCTGGGCAGCGCCGCCCTGCGCACCCCCGGCACCGCCTCGGACGTCCTGCCGCTGCGCGTGGCCGCCGCCCCCGCGACGAGCGTCGCGGAGCTGGCCCGGGCCGTCGCCGACGAACTGCAGGCCCTGCGCCGCCACCAGCGCTACCGCGGCGAGTTCCTCCGCCGCGACCTGGGCCTGCTGGGCACCGGACGCCGACTGTACGGGCCGGTGCTGAACATCGTCCCGTTCGACGAGTCCCCGGTCTTCGGCGGTCACCCCACCACCTGGCACCACCTGTCCGGCGGAGCCGTCGACGACTTGCAGATCTCGGTGCGTCCCGGACAGCGCGGCGGCGGACTGTGGCTGGCCCTCGACGCCAACCCCGCCCTGTACGACGAGGATGAACTCGCGCTGCACCGCGACCGGTTCTGCACGCTGCTGCGCCTGCTGGCCGAGGCCGACCCGGCGACGCCGCTGGGTGATCTGGACATCCTGCTGCCGGGCGAACACCCCCGCGACACACCCGCGCACACGTATCCGGTCGGGCGGACCCTGACGGAGCTGTTCGAGGAGCGGGCCGCGGCCGGGCCCGAGCGCACGGCCGTCAGCCACGGGGACGAGCGGCTCACCTACGCCGGTCTCAACGCCGAGGCCAACCGGATCGCCCGGCTGCTGACCGAGCACGGCGCGGGCCCCGGCCGGGTCGTGGCGCTCGCCCTTGAGCGCGGCATCCGGCTGCTGCCCGCCCTGCTGGCCGTCCTGAAGATCGGCGCCGCCTACCTGCCCCTGGACCCGGGGCAGCCGGCCGGGCGGCTGCGGCTGGTCGTCGAGGACGCGGCCCCCGTCGTCCTCGTCACCGAACACGCCCACGCCCACCTCGCCCAGGACGCCGTCCCCACCCTGCTGCTGGACGACCCCCAGGTGGTCGCGGATCTCGCCCGCCGCTCCGGCACCGACCTGACCGACACCGAACGGCACGGCCCGCTCGGCCCGTCCGACACCGCGTACATCATCCACACCTCCGGCTCCACCGGCCGCCCCAAGGGCGTACCCGTGCCGCACGCCAACGTCGTACGCCTCTTCGCCGCCGCGGCCGAGCACTTCGACTTCCGGGCCGACGACGTGTGGACGCTGTTCCACTCCTACGCCTTCGACTTCTCCGTGTGGGAGATCTGGGGCGCCCTGCTGCACGGTGGCCGGATCGTCGTCGTGCCCTACGCCGTCAGCCGCTCGCCGCGCGACTTCCTCGACCTGCTGCACCGCGAGGGCGTGACCGTCCTCAACCAGACGCCGTCCGCGTTCGAGCAACTCATCGACGCCGACCTCGAACACGGCCGCGGCAGTGGGGCGTTGCGCTACGTCGTCTTCGGCGGGGAGGCCCTGCGCCCGGCGCGGCTGCGCCCCTGGGCCGACCGGCACGGCCTCGACCGACCGGCGCTGGTGAACATGTACGGCATCACCGAGACCACCGTGCACGTCACCCACCACCGCCTCACCGAAGCCGACCTGGACGACCCGCGCCGCGTCAGCGTCATCGGCCGACCGCTCGCCGACCTGCGGGTGCACCTGCTGGACCCCGAGAGACGGCCGGTACCGCCCGGCGCGACAGGGGAGATGTACGTCTCCGGCGCCGGCGTCGCCCCCGGCTACCTCAACCGCCCCGAGCAGACCGCGGAACGTTTCCTCGACGACCCCTACGGCCCGCCCGGCACCCGCATGTACCGCTCGGGCGACCTGGCCCGGCGCCGCCCCGACGGCACCCTCGACTACATCGGCCGCGCCGACGCCCAGATACAGCTGCGCGGCTTCCGCGTCGAGCCCGGCGAGATCGAGGCCGTCCTCACCGCCCACCCGGGCGTCGCCCGCGCCGCCGTCGTGCCCCGCCGCACCGGCAACGGCGCCCTGCGCCTCATCGCCTATACCGTCCCCTCCGGTGACACCCCTGCGGACCCCGCCGACCTGCGCACCCACGCGGCCGCGCACCTGCCCGAGCACATGGTCCCGGCCGCCTGCGTCCCCGTGGACGCCCTGCCGCTGACCGCGAACGGCAAACTCGACGTGCAGACCCTGCCCGATCCCGACTTCGCCACCGCCGCGTCCGGCACCCGGCCGGCGACTGGGCACCAGCGCCTGGTATGCGCCCTGTTCGAGGACGTGCTGGACCTGCCGCGCGAGTCCGTGGGCGTGGACGCCCGCTTCTTCGACCTGGGCGGCGACTCCCTGCTCGCCACCCGGCTGCTGGCCCGGCTGCGGCAGCGGACCGGTGCGGAGATCCCCATCACCGCCCTGTTCGAGGCGCCGAACCCGGCGGCGCTCGCCGAACGGCTCGCCGCGGGCACGCGGGGCACCCCGCCCCGGCCCGTCCTCGGCGCCGCCGCTCGCCCGCAGCGGGTGCCGCTGTCCTTCGCCCAGGAACGCATGTGGTTCCTGAACCGGCTCGACGAGGGCGCGGCCACCTACCACATCCCGCTCCGGATTCCCGTCGGATCCGGCCTGGACACCGGGGCGCTCCAGGCCGCGCTCGGGGACCTGGCCGACCGGCACGAGAGCCTGCGCACGGTCATCGCCGAACAGGACGGGACGGCCTCCCAGCGCATCCTGGCGCCCGGAGAGCTGCGCCCGGTGCTGCGGCGCGTCGACTGCCCCGCCGCGGAGATCGCCGCCCACGTCCACGCCGCCTCGCGGCGCCCCTTCGACCTGACGGCGGAAAGCCCCCTGGCGGCCTGGCTGTTGGGCACCGGCAGCGACCGGGTCCTGCTGTTCGTACTGCACCACAGCGCCGCCGACGGCTGGTCGCTCGCCCCCTTCGCCGCCGACCTGTCCGCCGCCTACGCCGCCCGCCGGGCGGGCCGGACACCGGAGTGGCCCCCGCCGACGGTGCAGTACGCCGACTACGCGCTGTGGCAGCGCGCCCTGCTCGCGCCCGGTCCCGACGGCCCCGGCCGCCTGGAGCGGCTCACCACCCACTGGCGCGGCGCGCTGGACGGCCTGCCCGAGGAGTGCACCCTGCCCGGCGACCGGCCTCGGCCCACCGCACCGCGGGGCGCGGGCGCGCACGTCCAAGTCGCCGTCGACGCCGACCTGCACCGTGCGCTGCTGCGTCTGGCCGACCGCGAGGGCGCCAGCCTGTTCATGGTGCTGCACGCCGCCGTCAGCGCCCTGCTCACCCGCTGCGGCGCCGGCGAGGACATCATCCTCGGCACCCCCGTCGCCGGTCGCACCGAACCCGGCCTCGACCCCCTGATCGGCCTGATCACCAACACCCTGGTGCTGCGCGCCGACACCTCCGGCGACCCCGCCTTCCTCGACCTCCTCGCCCGGCTGCGCACCGCCGACCTGGCTGCCCTGGACCACCAGGACCTGCCCTTCGACCGGCTGGTGGAGGACCTCAACCCGCCCCGCACGCCCGGCCGGCACCCCCTGTTCCAGGTGATGCTGGCCCTGCAGAACAACGCACCCGCCGTCCTCGAACTCGACGGCACCCGCACCCGGTTGCGGCCCACCGCCACCGGCACCGCCAAGTTCGACCTGTTCGTCGACGTCCTTCAGCGCCACGATGCCGCGGGCGCCCCCGACGGCCTGACCCTGCACGTCGAGTACGCCACCGACCTCTACGACGCCCGGACCGCCGAGGCGTTCGTCCGCGCCCTGCACGACGTCCTGCGCACGGTGAGCACCGACCCCGCCGTCCGCCTCGGGCAGCTGCCCGCGCTTCCCGAGCGCACCGCCGTCCCGGCCACGACCGACACGGCCGAGCTCGCGGACGCGGCCCGGTCCGTGCCCGGCATCCGCGAGGCCCACGTGCTGCCCGGCCACGGCGACGCCCCGGCCCGCCTGTACGTGGTGCCCGGGCGGTCCGACGCCGCCGAACGCGTCGAGGAGCTCCTGACCCGCGCGGGCAACGGCACGGTCCGTGTCACGGCGGTGAACGCCCTGCCCCGAACCGAGGACGGCGGCGTCGACAGCGCGGCACTGCGGGCCCTGCACGCCGTCGACACGACCGCGGCCAGGACCTGGCGGCAGCGGCTGGCCGAGCTGCCCGGCGTCACAGCCGTCGACGTGGCGGTGGAGAACGCCCCCGAGGAACTGGAACGCCGCCACACCGGCCTGCCCGACCACCCCGCCCAGGCCGCCCCCACCACCCGCCCCGAGCCGGCCCGCGCCGTCCCCGCCGTCAGCGAGGGCCCCGCCCTGACCGAACCGTCCGTGCCGAGCTGGGCCGAGGCCCTGCGCCGCGCCGCCGCACGCGAGAAGGGCGACATCGTCCACGTCCACGACGACGGCAGCGAGCACCGGCGCACCTACGCATCCCTGATCCCCGAGGCATCCCGCGTCCTGGCCGGGCTGCGCCGGGCCGGCCTGCGCCCGGGCGACCGGGTCATCCTCCAGTGCGACGTCACCGAGGACTTCCTCGCCGTGCTGTGGGGCTGCGTCCTCGGCGGCTTCGTCGCCGTCCCGCTGACCGTCCCCGCCTCCTACGACACCCCCTCCGCGGCGCTGACCAAGCTGGAGGGCATCTGGCGGATGCTCGGCCGGCCCTGGATCGTCTGCTCCGCCGGGCGCGAGGCCGGGCTGCGCGCGGTCGCCGCCCGGCAGGACGGGCCCGGGCCGCGCATCACCACGGCCGACGCCCTGCGCGCCGCGCCCGAGGACCACGACTGGTACTCCGCCCGGCCCGACGACCTGATGCTGATGCTGATGACATCCGGCAGCACCGGCCTGCCCAAGGCGGTACGGCTCACCCACCGCAACGTGCTGACCCGCTCGGCCGCCACCGAGCAGCTCAACGGCCTCGGCGCCGACGACGTCTCCCTGAACTGGATCCCGCTCGACCACGTCACCGGCGTGGTCATGTTCCACCTGCGCGACGTGTACCTGGGCTGCCGCCAGATCCACGCCCCCACCCCCTGGATCCTGCAGGACCCGCTGCGCTGGATGGACCTCGCCGACCGGCACCGGGTCACCGTCACCTGGGCGCCCAACTTCGCCTTCGGGCTCCTGGCCGAACAGTCCCACCGCTTCACCGGCCGTGACTGGGACCTGTCGCCGATGCGGCTGGTGATGAACGCCGGCGAGGTCGTCGTCGCGTCCGCGGCCCGAGGCTTCCTGCACGCGCTGAGGCCCTTCGGCCTGCCGCAGGACGTGATGCACCCCGGTTGGGGCATGTCCGAGACCTGCTCGGTGGTCACCGACGCCGTCCTGCCCGCCGAACCGGTCCTGGGCGAGGGCACGTTCGTGAGCTGCGGCCGCCCCTACCCGGGCTTCGCCATGCGGGTCGTCGACGAACAGGGCACTGTCCTGCCCGAGGGCGAGGCGGGCCGCTTCCAGGTCCGCGGCACCTCGGTGACCGGCGGCTACCACGACAATCCGGCCGCCAACGCAGAGGCGTTCTCAGACGACGGCTGGTTCGACACCGGCGACCTGGCGTTCCTGCGCGACGGCGAGCTCTACATCACCGGCCGCGCCAAGGACGTCATCATCGTCAACGGCGTCAACCACTACAGCCACGAGATCGAAGCCTGCGTAGAGGAACTCCCTTACGCGGAGCGGAGTTTCACCGCCGCGGTCGCGGTGCGCACCGACCCCGCCTCGCCCACCGACGAACTCGCCCTGTTCCTGCACCTCACCCCCGAGGCCGGCGCCGACCCGGCCCGCGCCCTGCGTGAGATCGCCGGCAAGGTCACCCGGGAGATCGGCGTCAGCCCGGCCTTCCTCATCCCGGTGGCGCGGGACGCCGTCCCCAAGACGGAGATCGGCAAGATCCAGCGCACCAAGCTGCGCAAGAGCTTCGAGGCGGGCGACTTCGACGACGAGGTGCGCCGCACCCAGGTGCTGCTGGGCACCGCGGCCACCGTCCCCGACTGGTTCCTGCGCCCGGTGTGGCAGCGGACGCAGCGCCCCGACGCCCCCGCCGTGGCGCCGGGCCGGCACACCCTCGTCCTGGCGGGCGGCGACCCTCGGGTCGGCTCACTCGCCAAGCGGCTCGCCGACGCGCTGCGCTCGGCGGGCGGCCTGTGCACGGTTGTCGAGGAGGCAGCCGCGTTCGAGCGGGTGGACGCCGCCCACTACCGGGTCCGGCCCTTGAAGACCGCCGACTACGCCGCATTGCTGGGCCAGTTGGCGGACGACGAGCGGCCCGTCGACGCCGTCCTGTACCTCGACGGGCTCCGCGGCACAGGAGAGCCGCCGGTGGCGCCGGACGACACGACGGGCGTGGAGCGGCTGCTGGCGTTCGCCCGGGCCCTCGCCGGCCGGTCCGGCCCGCAGCGTCCCGTGGACCTGGTGTACGTCTCGGCGGGCGCCCAGGCCGTGCGCCCCGGCGACCGGCCCTCACCGGCGCACGCCATGGCCGCGGCCCTGCTGAAGTCGCTGGCCGAGGAGTCCGCCGCGCTGCGGGCCCGCCACCTCGACCTGCCCGCCGACGACACCGCGGACCCGTTGACCGTCCTCGCGGCCGAGGCGGCACACACCGACGACGGCGCGGACGTCGCCCACCGCGACGGACACCGCTACGTACGCCGCCTCGCCCCCCTGCCCGAAACCCCCTCCCGCGCCGAACCCCCCGCGCACGGCGGCTTCACCCTGATCACCGGCGGCCTCGGTGGTGTCGGGGCCGAGATCACCGCCCACCTGCTGCGCACCCCCGGCACCCGGCTGCTCGTCCTCGGCCGCACCCCTGAAGACGAGGCCCGCGCCCTGCCGGGGCTGCGTGAGCGGGGAGAGGTCCGCTACGCCCGCGCCGACGTCACCGACGAACACCAGGTGCGGGCCGCCGTCGAGGCCGCCGCCGAGACCTGGGGCGTGCCCTTGACGTCAGTGCTGCATCTGGCCGGCACGCTCGTGGAACGCCCCGTGGGCGACCTGGACACCACCACCTGGCGCCGGGCGCTGGAGGCGAAGGTGCGCGGCGCGTGGACGCTGCACCGGCTCACCGCCGACCACCCGCACGTCTTGTTCGTCACCTTCTCCACGGTCAACGGCTTCTTCGGCGGCGCCATGAACGCCGCCTACGCCGCCGCCAACGCCTACCTGGACGCCCTCGCCGAGTACCGCCGCAGCCTCGGCCTGCCCGCGCAGTCGCTGGCCTGGAGCATGTGGCGCGACCGCGGCCTGAGCCGCGGGTACGGTCTCACCGCCCTCACCGAGGCCCGGGGCTACCGGCTGCTCGACCCGCCCGCCGCGCTGCGCTCGTTCGACTTCGCCCGCACCCTGGACGAACCGCACCTGCTGATCGGCGCCGACCGCACCGCCCCCTGGGTGGGCAGCCACGTCGTGGCACCCGTGCGCCAGACCCGGCGCCTGGCCGCCCGCGTCGGCCTGGAGGACGGCACCGACCTGGGAGCCCTGTACCGCGCCGCGGCAGCCGGCGCGCAGGCGGCCGGCCTGTCCGACGACGCGTGGACGCTGCGCTCGGCGGGCACCGGCACCCGCCCGGACGAGCCCGAGACGGAAGAAGACCTGCGGCGCCTGGAGGGCCGGCTGGCCCAGGTGTGGCGCGAGGTCCTGGACCGCGACCGGGTGGGCCTGGACGACAACTTCTTCGACCTGGGCGGCAACTCGCTGCTCCTGGTCACCGCGCAGAGCGCCGTCAACCGTGCCTTCGGCAGCGAGCTGTCCGTCGTCGACCTCTTCGCGCACCCCACCGTCCGGGACCTGGCCCGCCACCTGTCGGCCACCGGTGCGGGCCCGGTGGCCGACGTCGAAGCGGCCTCCCGGCCGGAGAGCGGCGACGGCCTGGACCGAGCCAGGGAACAGGCCCGCCGGCAACGCGCGGCCCGCGCCCGCCGCTCCGCCCGCCAGGGCAAGGACCGCGGCCATGTCTGAGCGGACCGACCGCACTGCGTACACCACCGAACCGGGAGAGGACGAGGCACAGGCCGTGCACAACACCACCGCACCCCACGACGACGACCTGCCCGCCGTCGCCGTCATCGGCATGGCGGGCCGCTTCCCCGGCGCCGACGATCTCGACGCCTTCTGGGACAACCTCGCGGCCGGCCGGGAGTCCGTACGGCTCGTCACCGACGAGGAGTTCCTCGCCGCCGGCGGCGACCCGCGAGACCTCGACGACCCGGCCCTGATCCGCATGGCGTCGGTGGTCGAGGGCATCGACCGCTTCGACTCCGGCTTCTTCGGCTACAGCCCCGCCGAGGCCGCCGTCGTCGACCCCCAGCAGCGGCTGCTGCTGGAGACGGCCTACCACGCCCTGGAGGACGCCGACTGCCTCGGCGGCGACCGTGCGGGGGAGGCGTTCGGCGTGTACGCGGGGGCCGGCGACAGCCGCTACTACCCCGCCCACGTCCACCCCCGCTACGCCGGACAGCCCGGCTCGGTGGCGCTCGTCCACGCCGCCACCGCCAACTCCCTCGGCACGCTCGCCACCCGCGTCTCCTACGAACTGGGCCTCACCGGGCCCAGCGTGTCCCTGCAGACCGCCTGCTCCACCGCGCTGGTCGCCGTGCACACCGCCTGCCAGGACCTGCTCGACCACCGCTGCGACACCGCGCTCGCCGCCGCCGTCTCCCTCAACCCCTCCGCAGTACTGGGCTACCGCCACGTACCCGACGGGCCCTTCTCGCCCGACGGGCACTGCCGCGCCTTCGCCGCGGACGCCGCCGGCACCTCCTCCGGCGACGGCGTGGGCGCCGTCGTACTCAAGCGGCTCGAGGACGCCCTCGCCGACGGCGACCGCATCCGCGCCGTCATCCGCGGCAGCGCCGTCAACAACGACGGCCGGCGCAAGGTCGGCTTCAGCGCGCCCAGCGCCGCCGGACAGACCGAGGTCATCCTCGCCGCGCAGGCCCAGGCCGAGGTCGACACCGCCACCATCGGCCTGATCGAGGCGCACGGCACCGCCACCAAACTCGGCGACCCCATCGAGGTGTCCGCCCTGACGGAAGCCTTCCGGCACAGCACGGATCGCACCGGGTTCTGCGCGCTCGGCTCGGTCAAGACCAACATCGGCCACCTCGGAGCCGCCGCCGGCATCGCCGGACTCATCAAGGCGGTCCTGGCCCTGGAGCACCGGCAGATCCCGCCGAGCCTGCACTTCGACCGGCCCAACCCGCTCATCGACTTCGACGCGAGCCCCTTCCGCGTGCCGACCGCACTGGAGGAGTGGCCCGAGGGCGACCACCCCCGCCGGGCGGCCGTCAGCGCCTTCGGCATCGGCGGCACCAACGCCCACGTCATCCTGGAGGAAGCCCCCCGCACGCCCCCCGCCCCGCCCCGCCCGCCCCACGACGGCCGCCGCCTGGTGCTGCCGCTGTCGGCGCGCACCGCCGGCGCCCTGCGCGGCCAGGCCACCGCACTCGCCCGGCACCTCGAACGCCGGCCCGACCTGCGCCTGGACGACGTGGCCCACTCCCTGCGCACCGACCGGCCCGCACTGCGCCACCGGCTCACCGTCACGGCGGCCACCCGCGAGGAGGCCCTGGACACACTGCGCTCCGCGACCCCGGCCACCCCTCCGCTCGCCGACGACCCGGCCCGCGTGGCGTTCCTGCTGCCCGGCGGCGGCACCCAGTACCCGGGCATGGGCAAGGAGCTGTACCGCGACCAGGCCGTCTACCGCGACACCGTCGACGAGTGCGCCCGCATCCTGCGGCCCGTCCTCGACGCCGACCTGCGCACCGCCCTCTTCGAGGAGCAACGGCCCGACGACACCTCCGCCTTCCTCGGGCTCGTCGTCACCGAGTACGCCCTGGCCCGTACGCTCATGGAGTCGGGCGTGCGCCCCGAGGCGCTGATCGGCCACTCGCTCGGCGAGTACACGGCCGCCTGCCTGGCCGGCGTCATCGACCTCGCCGACATGCTGCCCCTGGTCACCGAACGCATCCGGCTCATCAGCTCCGCCGGCGGAGCCACCGTCGGCGTCGCCGCCCCGGCCGAACAGATCCGGCCGCTGCTCGACGCCGACCTGTCCCTCGCCGCCGTCAACGGCCCCACCGCCTGCACCGTCGCCGGACACCTCGGCGCCGTTACCCGCTTCGAGGCCGAACTCACCCGGCGCGGCATCCCGTTCCGCCGCCTGCGCATCCCCGTCGCGGCCCACTCGCACGTCCTGGACCCGGTCCTGCCGGCCTACGAGACCCACCTGCGCCAGGTCACCCTGCGCCCGCCGCGCATCCCGTACGTCACCAACGTCACCGGCACCTGGGTCACCGACGCCCAGGCCACCTCCGTCCAGCACTGGCTCGCCCACACCCGCGACACCGTGCGGTTCGCCGACGGCATCACCGCCCTGTGGGACCGGCTGCACCCCGTCCTCGTGGAGATCGGGCCGGGCGACACCTTGAGCAAGCTCGCCGCCGGCCGCCTCACCGACCGGACGCCGGTGACGGTGACCACCATGCGCCACGCCAAGGCCGAGGCGTCCGACGGCTTCGTCCTCGCCGAAGCGCTGGGACGGCTGTGGAGCGCGGGCGTGGACCGCGCGCTGCCCCCGGTGCCGGGCGCGCCCCGGCGGGTGCCGCTGCCCCCGTACGCCTTCGAGCGCCACCGTCACTGGATCGACGCGCCCGGCGCCCGGACGGAGCCCGCCCCCTCCGAGGACACCACGACAGCGGCAGGCCCCGGCCTCGCCCCCCGGCCCCGGCTGACGACCGAACACGTACCGCCCCGCGACGACCGCGAACGGGAGGTCACCCGGCTCTGGGAGGAGACCCTCGGCATCGGCGGCATCGGGGTGCACGACAACTTCTTCGACCTCGGTGGCGACTCGATGCGCGCCGTGCTGCTGGCGGGACGGCTGCGCCAGACCGGCGTCCTCGACGTCCCGGCGGCGACCCTGCTGGCCGCGCCCACCGTGGCCGGAGTCCTCGCCGCGGCCGGCCGGCCGGACGGGCAGACCCCGGAGGTCACCTCCTCCGCGCTCGGCCCGCTGCTGCCGCTGCGTGCCGAGGGCAGCGCCGCCCCCCTGTTCTGCGTCCACCCCGGCGCGGGCGTCGCCTGGCGCTACACGGGCCTGCTGCCCCACCTCGGCGGCGATCAGCCCGTCTACGGCATTCAGGCCGCCGGTCTCGACGGCACCCGGCCGCCCGCCCCGGACGCCGCCGCCATGGTCGCCCACTACCTCGACCTGGTACGCCAGGTGCAACCCCGCGGCCCCTACCGGCTGCTGGGCTGGTCCTACGGCGGATTCGTCGCCCACGCCATGGCCTGCGCCCTGCAACGCGACGGCGAGCAGGTCGAGCTCCTCGCCATGCTCGACGCGCCCCAGCCGCACGGCACGGCACACGACGCCGACGCCACAGAACGTCAGGTCGCCGCCCTGCTGTCCAGGGTGGCCGGCCTCCCCGTCGACGCACAGGCCCCCGTGGAGGCGGTCCTGGACCAGATCGACGCCCGCGTCGCGGCCGACCCGGCGAGCGTCCCCGTCACCCGCGCCGAGGCCGGCGCCATCGCCGCCGTCATGCGCAACAACCTGCGCATCGCGCCCCAGTTCACCCCTGGCACCTACCGCGGTGACGTGCTGTTCTTCAGCGCCGCCGAGGAGCAGCACACCGAACACCCGGCGGATTTGGCGGTGTTGCCCGGCAAGGCCGACAGCTGGCGGCCGCACGTCGACGGAACCCTCCACGACCACCGCGTGCCCTGCGGCCACTACGAGATGACCGAACCCGAACCCATCGCCCGCATCGGCGAAGCGGTCGCGAAGGCACTGCGCGCCCTCGGCGACCGCGCCTGCACACCCCCTTCCCCGTGAAACCTGCGACGAGGAGAACCAGCGTGCAAGCGACCCAGGACCTCTACGAACTCGGTGGCGCCCCCGAGATCGGCACCGCCCCGAAGAAGATGTACGCCTCGCTCATCCGCCGTGAGCGCTACGGACAGCCCGTCGACGCCTTCCGTACCGAGGTGGTCGCCGTGCCGCCCGTGGGGCGCGGCCAGGTCCTGCTGAAGGTGATGGCGGCCGGCATCAACTACAACAACGTCTGGGCGGCGCTCGGTTCGCCGCTCGACGTGATCGCCGCACGGCAGAAGGCGGGCGCCACCGAGGACTTCCACATCGGCGGCTCCGACCTGTCCGGGATCGTGTGGGCGGTCGGCGAGGACGTACGCGGGGTGGAGCTCGGCGACGAGGTCGTCGTCCTCGCCAACCGCTGGGACGAGAAGGCCGAGGACATCCGTCTCGGCGGCGACCCCACGTGGTCCGCCGGCCAGCGGGTGTGGGGCTACGAGGAGAACTACGGCTCGTTCGCCCAGTTCGCCGTCGTCGACGACTACATGTGCCACCCCAGGCCCGCGCGGCTGTCCTGGGCGGAGGCCGCCTGCTACATGGCGACCGCCGCCACCGCCTACCGCCAGCTCTTCGGCTGGCCGCCGCACACGGTCCGCCCCGGCGACCCGGTACTGATCTGGGGTGGCGCGGGCGGACTGGGCTGCATCGCCATCCAGCTCGTCCGGCACGTCGGCGGCATCCCCGTCGCGGTCGTCTCCAGCGAGGAACGAGGCGAGTTCTGCCTCAAGCTGGGCGCCGAGGGCTTCATCGACCGGCGGAGGTTCGACCACTGGGGGAGGCTCCCGGACACCTCCGACGAAGCGGCGATGGCACGCTGGCTGTCGGGAGCCAGGGCCTTCGGACGGGCCTTCTGGGAGGTGCTGGGCGAGCGCCGCAGCCCGCGCATCGTGCTGGAACACTCCGGCGCCGACACCATCCCCACCTCCCTGTACCTGTGCGACAACGGCGGCATGGTCGTGCTGTGCGGCGGCACCACCGGCTACAACGGCGACGTCGACCTGCGGTTCCTGTGGATGCGGCAGAAGCGGCTGCAGGGCTCGCACGTCGCCACGGCACGGGAAGCACGTGAGGTCACCCGGCTGATCGACCAGGGGATCATCGATCCGTGCCTGTCCCAGACCTTCGACTTCGACGAGATCGGCCTCGCCCACCAGCTCATCCACGACAACCGGCACCCGGCGGGCAACATGGCGGCCCGGGTGGGCGACCTGGGGTGATTCGCCCGCGGCCTGAGGGGTACCTGCGGCGGGGTACGACGCACGCGCACCTCTTGGAGGTACCCCCATGGGCAAGCTGGGCGACATGATGAACAAGGCCAAGGAGATGGCCAAGGGCCACCCCGACCAGGCGGACAAGGGCGTCTCGGGCGCCGAACGCATGGCCGACGAGCGCACGGGCAACAAGTACGACGCCCAGACCGACAAGGCGGCCGACGCGGTGCGGCGTTCCTACCGGGACGGCGGCACGACGCCGGAGCGCTGACCCGTCGCCCCGCCCGTCCCCGGCGCACCCGCGGACGGGCGGCTTCCGTCAGCCGGGGATGGCATCCCGGCCGGTCACGTAGCTGAAGACGCCCGCCGCCCCGACGTGCACGACCCGCACCCGCACGGCACGCGCGGGATCCACGCGAAGGCAGACACGCAGTTCGTCCCCGCAGGACGAGGCCCGCAAGTCCCGCAGGCCCCCGTCCGCCACGACGAGGGCCTTCCAGGCAGATTCCTTGGCGGAGAACAATGCGGTCACCGACCAGACCGCGAGCAGCGGCTCCTCGTCCGTACGCAGCACCAGACGGGCCGCTGCGCGGGGGAGGGGCCGCAGCTCCAGGTCACAGCCGAGAGGCAATTCCCCGTCGGCACCGCGCGCCACGGCGACGGCGATCCCCGCACTGTGCGAGATCGACGCGACCCGGCCCGGCGGGAACACCGGCAGGCGCCCCGACCGGGGGATCTCACCGCAGTCCAGCCCCACCGCCCACAGGGCCCGGCGGGCGGCCCGCCGGCCGGCCAGGAACTCCCGCCGCCGCTGCTCCGGCATCGAGGCCGCGGCAGCCGCCTCGGCGGGCCCGGCCGGTTCCGCACCCGGTTCGGATACGGCCGCGACACCGAGCCCGAGCCCGGCGGCGAGAAGGAGCGGACGCAGCGCGGCCAGGTCATCGCGCACCCACGGCAACGGCTTGCCACGGTGCGGCCCCTCTTCAGCCCGGCCCGACCACAGGGGTCTCCCGCAGCCCTGAACCGCCGGCACAAGCTCCGCACCAACTCGGGCCGGCCACGGCGTCCGCGTCGTGGCCGGCCCGGTGCGCGTCGGGCGTTCGCTCATCGCCGTCCGCCCTCGCGCGCCCTCATACCCGCAACAGCTTCTTGATGATCTTGCCGGCGGGATTGCGCGGCACCTGCTCGATGAACTCCACCCGTCGCGGCCGCTTGTACGGCGCGAGCAGCCCCGTCACGTGTGCGAGCAACTCCGCGGTGCTCGGCTCCGCGCCCGCCTCCAGGGCAACGTAGGCCAGCGGCACCTCGCCGTAGTCCTCGTCGGGCATGCCGACGACCGCCGCGTCCCGGACCGCCGGGTGGGTCATCAGGGCGCGCTCGATCTCGGAGGGGTAGACGTTCTGACCCGCGCGGATGATCACGTCCTTGGTGCGGTCCACCAGGCTGATGCGGCCCTCGTCGTCCATGAAGCCGAGGTCACCTGTCCTGATCCAGCCGTCGCGGGTGATCTCGTGGGTGGCCTCCGGGTCGTTCCAGTAGCCCTGCATGACGCCCGGCCCGCGCACCACGATCTCGCCGATCTCGCCGGGCGGCAGTTCCCGGCCTGCCTCGTCGACGGCGCGGGCGGACATGCCCGGCACGACCCGTCCGCACGGGATGCGGGCAGTCACGTCCCCGGGCGCGGGGTGCTCGTCGGGACCGAGCGTGACGAACGGGCCCCCCACCTCGGTCATGCCGTACACCTGCCGGAAGCCGCACCCGAGCCGTTCGACCGCGTCGGCGTAGACGTCGAGCGGCATGGGGGCGGCCCCGTACAGCACCTCCCGCAGGGAGGACAGGTCGGTGTGCCCGGACGCCTTCGCCTGGAGCATGAAGCGCAGCATCTGAGGCACCAGCCACGTGTGCGTGGCGCGGTGCCGCTCCACCGCCGACAGCGCCCGCTGCGGAGTGAATCCGGGCATCAGCACGATCGTCGCTCCGGCCGCCAGGTAGGTGAGGGACACGACCATGCTGCCGTGGTACAGCGGGCAGCAGTTGACCATGACGATGTCGTCGGTGGGGCGGGCCATCACCAGCCAGCCGAGGGCGATCGCGCGGAAGGACGCGCTGTCCACCGTGACCCCCTTGGCCTGCCCGGTGGTCGCCGAGGTGTGCAGTACGGCGATGGGGTCGGTGTCGGCGACGTCCGGCAGCTCCCGCTCTTCGGCCAGGGTGCCCAGCGCCGCGAAGGCGGGCTTGTCGAAGGCGACCCGGAGACGCACCGACTTCGGCAGTTCGGCGTGGCGGTCGAGCAGTTCGGACTCGCCGAGGATGGCCACCGCGCCGACCCGCTCGACGATCCCGGCGACCTCGGGCTCGGCCAGGCTGTGATTGAGCGGCATGAACAGCGCACCGAGGCGGGCCAGCGCGAAGTAGCTCTCCAGGACCTCGATCCGGTCCTTGGAGAGCACGGCCACCCGGTCACCCCGCCCGATGCCCAACTCTGCTAGGCCGTAGGCCAGTTGCCGCGTACGGTTGTGCAGCTCGGCCCAGGTGACGCTGCGTTCGTCGTCCACCAGCGCGATCCGGCCGGGCCGGCACTGGCGGTTGCGCTCCAGCAGCTGCGTCAGCCACATCACGCACCGCCGCTCGCGCCGGCGCCCGCGCGCTGGGCCACGAAACGCTCGTAGTCACCGATCGTGCGCAGCTCCTCCATGTCCTCGGCGGTGATCTCGACCCCCAGCCGCTGCTCGACCAGCAGGACCAGACGCACCAGGTCCCCGGAGTCGATGCCGCTGGCGGCCAGGTCGGCGTCGTCGCCGATCCGGTCGGCGTACTCGACGGTGCCGGTGAGTTCGACCAGCAACTCCCTGATGGTGCTCATGGTTTCCCCTTTCGCCTCGGCGTGCCGGCCGCCGCGGTCTACGACTGTCACCTCCTCAAGAGGCCGCCGCGCCCGGCCGCACTCCCCGGACCGCCCCGTGAGCTTTGTCACGCAACCGAACCTCGCGGGCCGGGGATAGCCGGGCCGCGCGCCCGGCCTCTTACCGCAACGAAGCAACCCGCTCCGCCCGGCACCCCGCGCGGGCGGTCGTCGAACCGAAGGAGTGATGTGCGTGCCCAGGCAGCCGGTACGGGTCCGGTCCCCGCGACGGTGCCCGCAGCACGACACCGCCGCGACGGTCACCGCACGCCCGGGCGGTGACCGGGAGCACAGCACCGTGACGATGGCCGCCGCACGTCCGGCGGATGTCCGGGAGCACGGCACCGCCGCGACGGTCGCCGCACGTCCGGGCGGTGTCCGGTGACCGCGTCGACCACCGCCACCACCACGGCCTCCGCCACCGCGGACGAGGACGACCTGCTCGCCCACTTCGACGCGCTCATCGCCGACGGCGAGACGATCGAACCGCGCGACTGGATGCCCGACGGCTACCGCCGCATGCTGGTCCGTCAAATCGCCCAGCACGCCCACTCCGAGATCATCGGCATGCAGCCCGAGGGCGCCTGGCTCACCCGAGCCCCGTCCCTGCATCGCAAGTCGGTCCTGCTCGCCAAGGTGCAGGACGAGGCGGGCCACGGCCTGTACCTGTACTCCGCGGCCGAGACACTCGGCGTGGACCGCGCCGACCTGCTGGACGCCCTGCACCACGGTCGGCAGCGCGCCTCGGCCACCTTCAACCATCCCGCGCTGACCTGGGCGGACACCGGCGCCATCGCCTGGCTGACGGACGGCGCCGCCGTCATCAACCAGGCACCCCTGTGCCGTACGTCCTACGGGCCCTATGCCCGGGCGATGCGCCGCGTCTGCCAGGAGGAGGCCTTCCACGTGCGTCAGGGCTACGACCTGATGCGCGCCCTGTGCGAGGGGACCCCGGAGCAGAAGGAGATGGCGCAGGACGCGGTGAACCGCTGGTGGCTGCCGGCGGTGGCGCTGATGTTCGGACCGCCCGACACGGAGGCGGGCGGCGCCGACGCGCGGACCGCCGCGCTGGGGGCCGCGGTCTCCCGCCGCGCGATGGCCTGGGGCATCAAGCGCCACACCAACGACGAGCTGCGCCAGCGTTTCGTCGACACCTGCGTCCCGCAGGCCGAGCGCCTCGGCCTGACGCTGCCCGACCCGGCGATCCGCTGGAACGAGGAGCGCGGGCACTACGACTTCACGCCCGTCGACTGGTACACCTACCGCACGGCCCTGGGCGACGACACCCACTGGGCGCGGCAGCGCATCGCGAGCCGCCTGGCCGCGCACGAGGACGGCGCCTGGGTCAGGGAGGCCGCCGTCGCGTACGCCGCGAGGACGGACGAGCCGCGGGGAGCGGCCGCATGAGCGCGGCACGACAGGGCGCGCCGGCGTCCTGGGAGGTGTTCCTACGCGCCCGCAGGGGCCTGGCGCACCAGCACGTGGGGTCGGTGCGTGCCGCCGGCCCGGACGCGGCACTGGCCGCCGCCCGCGACCTGTACACGCGCCGGGGCGAGCCCCTGTCGCTGTGGGTGGTCCGCTCCGACGCCGTGCACACGGCCTCGCCGGACGAACGCGACCCGTACTTCGCGGGCGCCCGCCACAAGCCGTACCGCTACCCCGAGCACTACGCGCCGCTGACCGAGAAAGGCCCCGAAGGTGAGCACGACGAGTGACGTTGTGGCAGTGCGCCCCGGCACCCTGCCGGCCGTGCCGCCGTCCGCTGCCGACCCCGATCTGGCCCGGTACGTGACGCGCCTCGGCGACGACGCGCTCATCCTCGGGCAGCGGCTGTGCCAGTGGATCACCCGTGCGCCGACCATCGACGAGGACCTGGCCCTGTCCAACATCGCCCTCGACCTGATCGGCCACGCCCGCGCGCTGCTCACCCGCGCCGGCCGCCTCGACGGAACCGGCCGCACCGAGGACGACTTCGCCTACACCCGCTCGGAGCGCGAGTTCACCAACGCCCTGCTGACCGAGCTGCCCAACGGCGACTTCGCCGTGACCGTGGCCCGGCAACTCGCCTACACCCACTACGCCGTCCTCCACTACGGGAGCCTCGCGCACTGCACCGACCCCGAGCTCGCCGCGTTCGGGGCCCGGGCCGCCAAGGAGGTCGCCTTCCACCGGCTGCACGCCGACCGCTGGACGGTGACGCTGGGACGTGGCACCGCCGAGAGCGCGCGCCGCATGCGACACGCCCTGGAGCGGGTGTGGCCCTACACCGGCGAACTCTTCGAGGAGGACGACCTCCTGCGCCGCCTGGCCGCGTCCGGCACCGTGCCCTCCCCGGCACCCCTGCGTGACACGTGGCTCGGGCGGGTCACCGGCGTCGTCACCGAGGCGGGCCTCGCCGTGCCCGCTCCCACCTGGTCGGCCACCGGCGGCCGCGCGGGCCTGCACACCGAGGAGTTCGGGCCGCTGATCGCCGAACTGCAGTCCGTGCGGCGGCAGTTCCCCGGAGGTACGTGGTGAACGCACCCACCCCCGCACCGGTCACAGCCCGCCGCTCCGCCCAGGAGGTGCGCGAGCGGGTGGCCGCGCTCCCGGACCCGGAACTGCCGGTGATCGGCCTCGGCGACCTCGGCGTGGTGGGCCGTGTCGCCCCCGGCGCCGACGGCGTGCTGGAGGTGGAGATCACACCCACCTACCTCGGCTGCCCCGCGCTGCCCGAGATCACCGCCGCCGTGCGGGAGGTCCTGACCTCCTGCGGCCACCCGGACGGCCGCGTCCGGCACGTCCTGACGCCCCCCTGGACGACGGACCGCATCACCCCCGAGGGGCGGCGCGCCCTCGCCGCGCACGGCATCGCGCCACCCGTGACCCCGGCACCCGACAGTCCGGTCCCCGTCGCGCTGGGCGCCGTGCCCTGCCCGCACTGCGGCTCAAGGGCCACCCGGCCGCACAGCGACTTCGGCCCGGCCCGCTGTCAGTCGGTGCTGTGGTGCACCGCGTGCCGCGAGCCCTTCCCCCACCTGACCGCGCTGTGAGGCACACCGTGAACACCGCCCCGCCCGCCCTCCTCGACGAGGCACCGGCCGGCCTGCCCCGCCGCTTCGGCTGGCATCCGCTGGACGTTCGCGAGGTCCGTCACCTGAGCGCCGACACGGTCGCCGTCACCCTGCACGTGCCCACCAACCTGCGCGATGTCTTCGACCACCACCCCGGCCGGCACGTCGTCGTCCGGCACCGGCAGGCATCCGGCACCGAACTGCGCCGCAGTTACTCGATCTGCCCACCACCGCACGCCCCCTCGGCGCTCCGCCTGGTGATCAAACGTTCCGGCCCGGGCGGCTTCGGCGAGTACGCCACCACCCGGCTCGTACCGGGCGCGCGTCTGGAACTCTCCGCGCCCACCGGCGCCTTCGCCCTGCCGCGGCTGCCGGGCGCCCATCATGTGCTCCTCGCGGGCGGCACCGGCATCACCCCCCTGGCCCCGATGGCCGCCCACGCGCTGCGCCGGGACCCGACCTGCCGCGTCAGTCTGGTCCACTCGGTGCGCACCTCCGCCGACGCCGTGCTGGCCGATGAACTGGCGGAGGTCAAGGACGAGTTCGTCGACCGATTCACCGTCCTGTACGTGCTGACGCGGGAGGACCGGGGGAGCGGGGGCGGTCCGCTCGCACGGCGGCTGGACGCGTCCGGAGTGCGCCGGCTGCTGGCCGCCGTGGACGCCCGGCCGGGCCCGGACACCACGTTCGCCCTGTGCGGACCGCCCGGCCTCGTCGCCACCGCCCGGCACGCGCTGGCAGGCCTCGGCGCGGATCCCTCGCTCGTCCGCTGGGAGCTGTTCACCGCCGAGGGCAGGCAGCCGCCGGAGCCGGAGCCGGCCGGGCAGGCGCCGAGGGCGGGGGAGTACCGGGTCACCGCCCTGCTCGACGGGCGCCGCCGTGCCGCCACCGTCCTGCCGGACGACCCGGTCCTGCTCGACGCACTGCTGCGCAGCCACCCCGACGTGCCCCACGCCTGCCGGGAGGGCGTCTGCGGCAGCTGCCGCGCGAAGGTCGTATCCGGACAGGTGACGGCGGACGGCCAGCACGCCCTGGACGAACGCGACCGCGCCGCCGGCTACACGCTCGTCTGCCGCGCCAGGCCCCGCACTCCCGAGATCACCCTCGACTTCGACGCCTGATCGGCAATCCCGAGCACGTTCGACTTCGACGCCTGATCCGTCAGCGCCACGCCACCCCTCAGCGAAGGAGACCCACGATGACCGCCACCGCCCGCCACACGGGGAAGACCGCCCTGGTCACCGGAGGCAGCCGGGGCATCGGCAGAGCCATCAGTCACCGCCTCGCCCGCGAAGGCGCCCTCGTCGCGGTCCACTACGGCCACGACCTGGCGGCAGCCGAGCGGACCGTCAAGGAGATCCAGGCCGACGGCGGCCGCGCCTTCCCCGTCCACGCCGAACTCGGCGTCCCCGGCGACGCCGACACCCTGTGGTCCGCCTTCGACGACGCCCTGGCGCAGCAGGACGCCCCGGCGGACCTGGACATCCTCGTCAACAACGCGGGCATCACCGTCCCCCGCCCCATCGCCCAGGTGACGGAGGCCGACTACGACCGCGTCTTCGCCATCAACGTCAAGGCGCCGTTCTTCATCATCCAGCGCGGATTGGACCGCCTGCGGGACGGCGGCAGGATCGTCAACATCTCCTCCGTCGCGACCCGCGTCGCCTTCCCGGCGATCGTCTCCTACACCATGACCAAGGCCGCCCTCGACTACCTCACCCTCTCCCTGGCCCAGGAGCTCGGCCCGCGGGGCATCACCGTCAACGCCGTCGCACCCGGTTACACCGAGACGGAGATCAACCCCACCCTCGCCGTCCCGGAGATCCGCCGCCGCTACTCCGAGGCCTCCGCGTTCGGCCGGCTCGGCGACCCGGTGGACATCGCGGACGTCGTCTCCTTCGTCGCGAGCGACGATGCCCGCTGGGTGACCGGTCAGTGGATTGACGCCTCCGGCGGCGCCCACCTCGGTGTGTGACCCCTACGCACTCCTGGGAGATGTGATGAAGGACCGCACGACCACCCGCGACTCACCGGCCACCGACTCCACCCTGACCTGCCCCTTCGAGGGCGCCAGCCCCTACGACACGTATGTGCACGCCTCGGTCCTCAACACGCTGCAGCACCCGCTCACCGAGGCCCCGGACGAGATGGGCTTCCTCGTCACCACCCAGGTGATGGAGCTGTGGTTCACCCTGATCGTGCACGAGTGGCGCACCGCCAAGGTCGCCTTCGCCAAGGACGACCTGCCCGCCGCCATGGACGCGCTGGTGCGCAGCCGCCGCGCGCTGACCGCTCTGAGCGGCGCCTGGGAGCCCATCGCCGCCCTGACGCCTGCCCAGTTCAACGGCTTCAGGGCCGCGTTCGGCCGGGCCTCGGGCTTCCAGTCGGCGATGTACCGGCACATGGAGTTCCTCCTCGGCGACAAGTCCGCCGGGCTGCTGCGCGCCCACCGCGGCGACCCGGCCGTCCACGAGGCGCTCGCCGAGACCTACCGCGAACCGTCCCTGTACGACGACGTGCTGGCCTACCTCCACCGCCAGGGCCTGCCGGTCCCGGCCCACGTCCGCGAACGCGACGTGACTCGCCCCTACGACGGAGACCCCGGCGTGGTGGAGGCGTGGAGGCACGTCTACGCCGGTCCGCAGCACCACCCCCACCTCGCCCTGGGCGAACTGCTCACCGACATCGCCGAACTCGTCACCCGCTGGCGGTTCGACCACGTCCTGGTGGTCCGCCGCGCCATGGGAGCCAAACCGGGCAGCGCCGGATCCGCCGGGCTCGCCTGGCTCGAACAGCGCGCGGCCCGGCCGGTCTTCCCCGAACTGTGGGAGGTGCGCGGTGACGTCTAGGCCGATCTCCGCCTTCGCGGCCGAGGAGGAGCGACGGGTCCTGAGCCTGAAGCCGGTCCTGGCCCCGGTGCACGGCCGCTACGGCGACCACCCCCACCAGTCCTACGACGCCTGGCCGTCCGAGGACCCGAACGCCCCGCTGGTGATCCTCCTGCACGGCGGCTACTGGCGCTACGACCGGATGCACCTGACCCCCTTCGCGGACTGGCTGTCCACGCAGGGGTTCAATGTGCTGCTCCCGGGCTTCAGACGGTCCGGCGGTGCGGGCGGCTACCCCGAGACCTTCGACGACATCGCCCGCATCGTCGACACGCTACCCGAAGGCCGCCCCTACGTCCTGGCAGGCCACTGCTCCGGCGGCCACCTGGCCCTGTGGTGCGCCGCCCGCGGCCTGCTGCCGCCCGCCTCCCGCTGGCACACCCGCACCCTGCCGACGAGCGTGCTCGCCCTCGCCCCGATCACCGACCTCACCGCCACCCGCCGCGACCGCCTCAGCGATGACGCCGCCCTGCAACTCCTCGGCGGCGAGGAGCGCTTCACGGCCCGCTTGCCCGAGGCCGACCCCCTCACCCTGCTGCGCGGGACAGGGACCACGGGCGTGCCCACCGTGCTCCTGCACGGCGCCGTGGACGAGGAGGTCCCCCTCACGCAGTTCAGCGATTACGCGGCCGTGCACCAGGACCTCAGGACGGTCGTCCTGCCCGGCACCGGCCACTACACCCTCATCGAACCCGGGGCACCCGGCGCCCGCGCGGTCGCCGACACCCTCCGGGACATGGCGGCCGCCCACTTCCCGGCGGACGCCGGCCGCGCGGACGAGGAGGCCGCACACCGATGACCACCGCACTCTCCGCAACCGCCACCCTGCACGAGCGGGCCGCACGGCTGGACGCCGACGACACCCTGGCCGACCTCCGGTCCCGCTTCCTGCTCCCGCAGGACGTCGTGTACCTCGACGGCAACTCCCTGGGCCCGCTGCCCGCCGCCGTGCCGGCGGCCCTGGACGACGTCGTACGGCGCCAGTGGGCGACCGGACTCATCGGCTCCTGGAACGCGACCGGCTGGTGGGAGGCGCCGCTGCGCGTCGGCAACGCCGTCGGAAGGCTCATCGGGGCGGCGCCGGGGCAGACGATCGCAGGCGACTCCACCAGCGTGCAGCTGTTCACCGCCCTCGACGCCGCCGCCGCCCTCCGCCCGGACCGCCCGCTGCTGGTCACCGACCCCGGGCACTTCCCGACCGACCGCTACCTCGCCGACGCGGTCGCCCGCCGCCGCGACCGGGAGGTCCGGCACGTGCGCCCGGGGGACCTTCCGGACTTCCTCGCCGCCGAGGGCGAACGGGTCGCCGTCGTCAGCTACTCGCCCGTCGACTACCGCACCGGCGAGCTGTACGACATGCGGACGCTGACCCGGGCCGCGCACGACGCCGGGGCCCTGGCGCTGTGGGATCTGTGCCACGCCGCCGGCGCCCTACCCCTGGACGTCGACGGCCTGGGCGTGGACCTGGCGGTCGGCTGCGGCTACAAGTTCCTCTCCGGCGGCCCCGGCGCTCCCGCCTTCCTCTACGTCGCCCGACGCCACCACACCACGCTGGAAACCCCGTTGCCGGGCTGGACCGGCCACGCCGATCCCTTCGCCCTGGCCGACTCCTACACGCCTGCCCCCGGCATCGCCCGCGCCCGCATCGGCACCCCGCCGATCCTCTCCCTGCTCGCCCTGGAAGCGGCCCTCACCGCCTTCGACGGCGTCGACCTGGCCCGGCTCCATACCAAGAGCCTGTCGCTGACGGGCTTCTTCCTGCGCTGCGCGGACGAACTCCTGACCCCTCTGGGCTTCACCCCCGTCACCCCGGCCGAACCCGGCCGCCGAGGCAGCCAGGTCACCCTCCGCCACGCCCACGCCCGCGGTCTGGCCGTCGCCCTCGCGGAGGTCGGGGTCATCGCGGACATGCGCGCGCCCGACCTGCTCCGCTTCGGCGTCAACGCCCTCTACACCAGCCACCGGGACATGCTCACCGCCGCAACGCGCCTGCGCGACCTCACCGAAAAGGCCGCCTACGATCCGGCACCGCCCACCACGGGCCCGGTGACCTGAACGGGGCGGACCGGACGTGTGGCCAACACCCTCAGCGTCGGCCGCGCAGGAGCGATCCCAGTGCCAGACCGGCGCCCGGACCGACCAGGGCGCCGACCGACGTCCGCCAGGCGGGCGCTGCTCCCGCCACGGGGACGTCAGGTGGACGAGGTGCGACGGCCGACGGCGTCGGTGGTCCGGCCGCGACGGCGCGAACGTGCTCCTCACCCACGATGGCCAGGAACCGACGACCGACACGGCTCCCGGACGAGCCGGCGGTCCACGAGACCCGGGCCCTGCTCCAGTAGAGCCGCCCAGCCTCCCCGGTGAACATCCCGGCCAGCATGTCCCGCAGGAGCGGCTCGCGAATGGTTCCGATCTCGAAGCCCATCCACGCGTAGTCCATCATGAGATCGGCGTAGACATGCCGCTTGCGCTCATGAGGATCGGCGATGTCCGTGGTCCCCCAGACAGGCTGGTAGAGCGCCATGTCATCAAGTTCCGGGCGGACCAGTTCAAGGTAGTAGCCGCGGATTGAAGCTTCCCCTTGATGTTGGACACCTGGAGACTGGGACATGAGGTTCCAGAGGAAGACCGTCACCGAAGTGGCCCGGGAGATCGGGGTCAGCGCCGAGGGCCTGCGGAACTGGGTCAAGCAGGACACGATCGACCGCGGGCAGGGGGTGCCGGGCGAGCTCACAAGCGCGGAGCGGGAGGAACTGCGTCGGCTGCGGCGGCAGAACCGTGAGCAGGCCGAGACGATCGAGGTGCTGCGAAAAGCGGCGGTCTTCTTCGCGAAGGAGAGCGATCGATGAACGACGTGTATGCGTTCATCGAGGCGGAGAAGACCACCCACCATGTTGCTCTGTTGTGCCGGCTGCTGAAGGTGGCCCGCTCCTCCTTCTACGTCTGGATGGCCGGCGAGCAGGCCCGCGCCGCCCGCCGGGCCGCCGACGACGCCCTGGCCCACGAAATCACCGTCTTGCACATCGCCTCCCGGTGCACCTACGGGGTGCCGCGCATCCATGCCGAACTGCGCAGGCTGGACCGGCGGGTCAACCGCAAGCGAGTGGAGCGGATCACGCGTGAGCGCGACATCACCGGGGTCACCCCGGCGCAAGCGCCGGTCGCTGACCCGTCCGGCGAAGAAGGCGGTGCCTGCTCACGACCTGATCGGCCGCGACTTCACGGCCGCCGCCCCGGGGCAGAAACTGGTCGGTGACATCACCTACATCCCCACCGGCGAGGGCTGGCTGTATCTGGCGACCTGGCCGGACCTGGCGACCCGCGAGATCGTCGGCTACTCGATGGCCGACCACCACCGCGCATCCCTGGTGGTCGACGCACTGACGATGACCGCCGGCCGCAGCGACCTCCGTTCCTCCGGTCGCATCGAGCAGGCTTGTTGGGACGACGTGGGCGGCCCAGTCATCACTGCGAACCGTCGAGTGGACCACTCCACCGTCGCGCGGTTCGCCACCATACGCCCGAGGATCGCTCTTGACCCTCATCGGGCAGGAGCCGGGCGACAGCCTCGCCAGGTGAGGGCGGAGGTGTCGGAACCCGCGCCGAACGCGAGCCGGGGTGAGAGCGACGCCGGGCGGGTGGATTTCTCCCAGGGCTTGCGCTGGCCGGTGGCGAGTGGGGCGGCGAGGCGGAGCTGGGTGTGCGCGATGATCACCAGCCAGGTCCAGCGGTCCGCCGCCTCTGGTTCACGCATGCTCCCGTGCTCGTTCGGGTCAGGCCCAGGCGCGGGGCGCACGATGCTTTCCAAGTCTTGATCGATGGGGCATGGCGGGGCAGGCGCTCGGGGGTGGCCACGGATATCGCCGACTGTTATGAGGAGATTCCGCATGAGAAGTCTGCGACCGGCCGGCCTTCAAACCTCCGCGCGCAATGCTACGGGCAGGGGTGACGGAGGACGGGCAGGTCCGGCGATGGCCGAACTCGGCCCGTCAGCAAGCTGACGGCTCCTCATAAAGGATCGAAGTCAGTAGTCTGACGATCGGTCGGTCGAAGCAGCATGTCTGAGACGGGCCAAGGCTCCGCCGACTTGCTTGTCCTGACGACGGAAACGGGAGGCATCGTGGTTGCGTCTGGTCAGACAGCTTCGAAGGCTGGGGGGTCCGGCGCCACTCCGGTGAGACCGACTGCAGGGGACGCGACCCCCGTTGACAGCAGGAAATCAAGCCACGACTCTCATCTTGGCCTGGAGGTTTCGGCTGAGAGGACCAGGCTTCAGATCCCGCAAGATCTCTCCCTGGAGGCATGGTGCCGCCTCGGCGAAAGGATCCTCACGGTGTGCGATTCGTCGGCCTGGTGGATCGGTGATTGGTTGGTGTTCGGGCAGAACCAGTATGGTGACCGATACCGCCGGGCGATGGAGAAGACTAAGCTTGACTACCAGACGCTGCGAAATTACGCCTGGGTGGCGAGAAAATTCGAGCCGTCCCGCCGGCGAGACAGACTCACGTTCCAACATCACATGGAAGTGGCATCTCTCTCGCAAGCCGAACAGGATCACTGGCTCGACTTCGCAGTTCGACTGAACTGGTCGAGGAACCAGCTGCGCAAACAGATCCGAGCCAGCATATCGGGCGAAGAAGATGATCTGCGGCGCCATGTTCAGCTCAGCCTTCAATTAGACGAGTTACGTCTCGAACGGTGGAGGGAGGCGGCGCGGTGGAGCAATCTGACTCTGACGGACTGGATCTTATTCGTCGTCGACGAGGCCATTTGACCGGATGCGCTCATGCGATATCGGTGCCTGACGGCTCTGCTGCGTGGCGGCCCCGAAGGGATTGCGGGAGATCAATGCGCACGGCCGTGATAATTGGGGCCGGAATGATCGGTACGTCCATCGGTCTGGCGCTGCGGAAGCAAGGCGTCGACACCTGCCTCATGGACGCCGGTCCCGTCGCACTGTGCATTGCCGAAGCAGTCGGTTCCGGGACGGCCGAGGGACCGTCGGGAGCGGTGGACCTGGCGGTGGTCGCCGTGTCACCGGCCCAAGTGACACCGGTGGTCGCGTCTCACCGGTCAAGGGGAACCGCTCGCTTCTCCGTCGGCGTGGCGGGAGTGAAGGTCTCGCGCTGGCGTGAACTGGAAGTACTGGGTTGTGACCTTGCCACTGTGGTGGGTGGTCATCCTTTGGTGGGACGGCCGGGAGCCGGTCCCCTGACGGCGCAGGATGACCTGTTCGGCGGACGGCCGCGGGCGCTCGTGCCCGCAGTAGAAACAGATGCTGCCGCACTGAACTGCGCTCCTGAACTGGTCGCCGCGTGTGCGGGGCGATACCGGTCGTCCTGGATGCCCAGGCGCGCGACAGGGTGATCGCCCTCGGCACGCTTGTCCCCCGACCGGCCGGCCGAGCCGGCCCGCCCCTTCAGCGACGTGGCCGGCGCCGGGGTGGTGATGCACGGCAGCAACATCTCGCAGCGGCTGGACAGCCTCGACCTTAGGGTCACCATTCCGGTCACTCCGCGCAACGCCGAGGACCTCCTGCACGAACTCGTAGGAAGTGGCCGGCGGACGCCTGACATCGGGGAGGGCGGTCAACTCGAACGAACTCCTCGAATCCGGCCTTCCGTTCACCATGCGGCACGCCCCTCTCGGTGAGCACTCGCACAACACCGGCGCTCACGGTCCGGCACGGATGCCCAGGACGAAACCGCCGCCGGCTATCCGACGAGGGCGTCGCCGGGCGCACCGGCGCGCGAAGAACTCGACATGCACGGCGCCGATGACCTCCAGGGCGCCGATGGCGGTGGCTTAGAATCGAAGGGGGGCAGTCGGCGATGGGCTCACCGTCAACCACTCACAGGCCGCGCCGGGTAGAGCCGATGATTCCGCACACCGTGCGAATGTGCATACGTCAGGCATGGCCGTGATCGATCTGGACGCGGACCGAATTGAGTCATTCGGGCAATCGTTGTAATGAGCGATGAACGTGATTTGATGCTGCAGAGCCTGGCCAAGACCTGCGTCTGGTCACCCATGTCCTACACGCGCTGATCCAACCAGATCATTATGTCCTAGGGGGGTCATATGAGTAACAGCGGTGATGAGGAGATGACGTCGATTCTACCTAAAGCAATCGGAAAAGGGGAACGGGTTCCGATCGGTTCGTTATTTCCGTCGCAACAACTACTGCGGTCCGGTGAAAGTACTGAACACATTCGTGCACTGGTCGAAACAGAAGAGGTCCTGCCGCCGATTGTCGTGCACCGTGAGACACGGCGGGTCATCGACGGAATGCACAGACTGCAGGCAGCTCGTTTTCGTGGCGACGAATGGATCGAGGTCGTTTTCATCGATGGTGCCTCAGCCGATGTGTTTGTCCTCGCGGTTGAGTTGAATCGTGCGCACGGCCTGCCGTTGACGATGGCTGAGCGCAAATCTGCCGCCGCGCGGATCATGGATTCGCACCCGCACTGGTCCGACCGCAAGATCGCACGGACCACTGGATTGGCGGCCAGCACTGTCGCGTCTTTGAGATCGCCATCCATCGCTGGCACGCTCGAGCGTAGAACCGGGCAGGATGGCCGGACTCGACCCAAGGACGGGACGGAAGGACGCCGGCGTGCGAGCGATCTGCTGGCCCAGAACCCGAACGCGTCGGTTCGCGAAGTAGCCAAAGCAGCGCGGATCTCGGTGGGCACCGCCAGCAATGTGCGCGCCAGATTGCGGCGAGGCGAGCCGGCAATAACCGCCCTACAGCAGGCAGCCCTGACACCACGCCCGGTCTCGGCGACGCAGCGAACCGGTCCGGACTACAGCCGCGTGCTGCAGAGCCTACGCAACAACCCATCGCTGCGGTTCAACGACGTCGGCCGACACTTGCTCCGCTTGCTTGGCGGCGCCGCCCCGGGCAGCGTCGAGCAGATTGCCCAGATCGCGGACAGTGTGCCGGAACACTGTCGGGTCATGGTGATCGACATGGCCCGCGAGTGCGCCGCCGCATGGCAACATCTGGCCGACCGGCTCGCGGGCCGAGACACCGCCTGACGGAGACATACTGTCCGATCCGGTGGCTGCGGGACGTTCAACTGCTCGAACCATACGGTTGAACGCCACCACACAGTCGAACGTCGACGGTCGGCATCATGGTCACCAGGTCGGGCCTGGAATCTTGAACGGCCCCGGTGCGATGAAGACGATGGAGAGATGGCTCGGTCTTCTCCGCAACACGTTTTCGAGGCCGCGGCAGTCCGATACACCTGCCTGCAGGACCGACAGGTCGGTTCTCCAGCGATGAGATCTACGGAGGCGCATGTAATGGCGACGAACCCGTTCGATGACGAGAACGGCGTCTATCTGCTCCTGGTCAATGACGAGGGGCAGCATTCTCTGTGGCCTTCGTTCGCTGCTCTTCCCAAGGGGTGGACCGTCATTCTCAATGAGGCGTCGCGGCAAGAGTGCCTCGATTACGTCAATGAGCATTGGACAGACATGCGACCGTTGAGCCTGCAGCCGGCGATGGGTGACGAGTAGAAACCGCTCGTTCAAAAGTCGAAACCGCGACCGCCGGTCGTGCTCGGCCGGGCCCTCCGGCCAGGTCTCGTTCGCAGACTCGGAACTGCTCGTCGGACGACAACGGTGCGACGCAGGTCCCTTGGTCCAACGCTTCGCAACCGCTCCTGCATCCCCGGGCACAGGGCCTGAACGCACTGCTTGGCGGATGTCTCACCCGCCAAGTGAACCGCAATCAGCGATCAACAACGTCAAGCCCACCGACAGCACCAATTCAACCTCTGTGGCTGTCCAAGATGTTCAAGGAGCCAGGCGCTTCACGGCAGAGCCAGGGCGTGATTCAATCACGCGAAGCGTTCGATGCATGACTTCCCAGCGCTTGGAGTGTCGTCGAGATTGATATCGAGCAAGCCATCTCGGAAGTCACCTGTTCGTGCAGCATTTCTTTTCGGCTATCTGGGGAGTATGTTCCGATGGCATGGAGACTTAACGGCGGTACAACGATGCTGATATTCAACAGGGGGCGGTTTGTTCTCCAAGGGTCTGAACAAGGCTTCTGATCGGTCGGCGACAACCAGGACGGCATCGGCCACGCTGGCCGAACTGTGGGAGCGGACGGTACGCAGTCGGCCAAGCAGTCCGGCGATTGTCTCGAACAGCGAGACCCTGTCCTACGACGAGGTGAACGCCAGGGCAAACCAGCTGGCCCGACTGCTGCTCAGCGAGGGGGCGGGCCCAGGCCGTGTGGTGGCACTGGCGCTGCCCCGATCCAGTCGAATGGTGATCAGCGTGCTTGCCGTGGCCAAGGCCGGGGCGGCGTTCCTGCCGGTGGACGTCAACTACCCGGAGCAGCGGATCACCTACGTGCTCGCTGATGCCGAGCCCGCATTGCTGTGCACCATCCGGACCGCAGTCCCGAAGCTGCCTGCTGACATCGGGGTGCCGCAGCTGGTGCTGGACTCGGCCGAACAGACTGCCACGCTCGACGCACTGCCCGACACCGACGTGACTGAGGACGAACGGGGTGGTTCACTCGCCGCGACAAACCTGGCTTACGTGATTTACACCTCGGGCTCGACAGGTCGACCGAAAGGTGTCGCTCTGACCGGTGCCGGGTTGCCCGCCTTGGCCGCGGCCAAGGTCGCCACGATGCAGGTCACTGAGGACAGTCGGGTGCTCCAGTTCGCCTCGCCGAGCTTCGACGCCTATTTGACCGAGCTGCTGGCCACTTTTACCTCCGGTGCCACTTTGGTGGTGCCAGGGTCGGACACACTGGTCGGCGACCCGCTGGCAAAGGCCCTACGGGAAGGCCGGGTCAGCCACGCGGTGCTGCCGCCTGCCGCAGTCGCGACCATGTCCCCGGACGCGGCGCCGGACCTACGCGTGCTGGTGGTGGCCGGCGAGGCGTGCCCGGCCGGCCTGGTGGAACAGTGGTCACAGGGACGCCTTTTGGTCAACGCCTACGGTCCGACCGAGTGCACCGTGTGCGCGACCATGACCGGCCCGCTGACCCCGACGGACGAGGTCACTATTGGCCGGCCGATTCCGGGCGTGTCTGTGCACATCCTCGACGACGAATTACTACCAGTCGCGGCCGGAGAAATAGGCGAGTTGTACCTCAGCGGTGCCGGGCTTGCGCGCGGCTACCTCAATCGCCCTGATTTGACCGCGCATGTGTTCGTGGCCAATCCCTTCGCCGCCGACGGCGAACGGATGTACCGCACCGGTGATCTGGCCTCCATGCGGGCCGACGGCGACATCCTGTTCCACGGCCGGATTGACGACCAGGTCGAACTGCGCGGATTCCGAATCGAGCTCGGAGAGGTGGAGTCCGTGCTCAGCCAACATCCGGACGTGGTGCAGGCGGTGGCCGTGCTGCGGGCCGGCGAAGACGACGGGCCGCAGCTGCTGGCCTACGTGGTGCCGACGCACGGCAGCACGCCCGCGGCAGACGAACTGCGTGAGCACGCCAGCCGCTACCTGCCCGACTACATGGTGCCGTCGATCTATGCGACCATCGACGCCATTCCTGTGACTCCCGGCGGAAAGACAGACCGAGCCGCGCTGCCGCCGATCAAGACCACCCGGCCCGCCGGTCAGAAACCGCGCACATCTGCCGAGAAGATCCTTTTCGATATCTTCCGAGACCTGTTCGGCCTTGGCGAGATCGACGTGCGCAGTAACTTTTTCGAACTGGGCGGGAACAGCATCCTGGCTGTCGACCTCATTCAGCGAGCGCAAGAAGCCGGCTTGGTGCTCCTGCCGAGGACCGTGATCGACCACCCGACCATCGAGCAGCTGGCCGCGATAGCGAACCTCGGGGAGTGAGAGATGAGCACCCGTCCCATGGTGTCCGCCGACGAACTCGAGGAGATCGACCTGGCCTCGCCCATTCTGCACGCCGAGTACGAGCTCGATGCGGTCTTCCGTCATCTGCGGGCCAATCGGCCGATGTACTGGCAGCAGCCACGGGGTGAGCAGCCCGGCTTCTGGGTGATCAGCCGGTATGCCGACGTGAACGAGGTGTACAAGGACAAGGCGCACTTCACCACGGAGAACGGTAACGCGCTGGCCACCTTGCTCACCGGCGGTGACTCGGCCTCGGGTGCCATGCTCGCGGTCACCGACGGTGTGCGCCACCACCAGATGCGCAACCTGTTGTCCAAGGGCTTTTCGCCGCAGATGCTCGAACTGATCTCCAACTCGCTGCGGGAAACCGTTGACGGGCTGCTGCTGGCCGCGCTGGATCGAGCCGAATGCGATGCCGCACGGGACATCTCGGCGAAAGTGCCGCTGGGCGCCATCTGTGACCTGTTGGAAATTCCCCAGACCGACCGGGAATACTTGCTCGGCTTGACTGCGCACGCGTGGAGCACGGACTACGCGGACGAACCTCCTGAGGAGAGCTGGGTCGCCAAGAACGAGATCCTCCTGTATTTCAGTAAACTGCTCAAGGAGCGTCGTGGTGGTGACCGGGACGACATGGTCAGCCTGTTGGCGAATTGCCGGATCGACGGTCATCCGCTCAATGCAGCCGAGCAGATAGCCAACTGCTACGGGCTGATGATCGGCGGCGACGAGACCGGCAGACACGCCATCACCGGCACGGTCCTCGCGTTGATCGAGAATCCCGACCAATGGCGAGCCCTGAAGAGTGGCGATGTCGATCTGAAGACGGCGACCGAGGAGGCACTGCGGTGGACCGTGCCCTCGCTGCACGGTGGTCGGAAGGCAACCGGAGACGTTGTGATCAACGGCCAGCAGATCAAGGCCGGCGAGGTGGTCAGCGTGTGGATCTCCTCAGCCAACCGGGATGAGACCGTCTTCGACGCGGCGGACGAGTTCAAGCTCGCCCGTACCCCGAACAAGCACTTCACCTTCGCCTACGGCTCGCACTACTGCCTCGGCCACCACCTCGGCCGGATGGAGGTCTACGCCGTGCTCGACGGCTTACGCCGGCTGGTGGGCGACTTGGAGCAGATCGGCGAAGAGCGGTGGATCTACTCCAGCATCTTGCACGGCATGAGCTCACTGCCCATCAAGATCACGGCCTGAAGCCCCCCGGGGGGACGTGAACATGATGAGCACCGTCAACGCGGCCAACGCATTCGAGGACGGGCAAGGCACCGAGTTCTGCTCAGATCGCCCGGCAGCCTGCCCTTGCGTACATCGAGCGGAATGGGACGGGGCGCCGACCGCGGAGCCCGACCCGATGATGACTGAGCCCGCCGCATCAGCGGTGGCTTGCGAGCCGGTCGCGATGGTCACCGGAGCCGGCCGGGGCATCGGCGCGGCCACGGCCGAGCGCCTTGCCTCGGAGGGCATGGCGGTGATCGTCGTGGACCGCGTGGAACAGGACACCACAGCCACGGTCTCGGCCATCCGTGCGGCCGGCGGACGGGCCAGCGGGCTCGGCTGTGACGTCACCGTAGCCCAGGCGGTGACGGCCACCGTCGCCTCGGCCGTCGAGGAGTTCGGACACCTCGACGTGCTGGTGAACTGCGCCGGGATCACCCAGGATCGGCTGCTGCTCACCATGAGCGACCAGGAGTGGGACAGGGTCCTGGACGTCAACCTCGGCGGCAGCATGCGATGTTCGTTCGCGGTCGGGAGGCACATGCGCCGGCAGGGGCACGGCCGGATCATCAACTTCAGTTCTGTTGCCGCGCGCGGCAACGCCGGTCAGACCAACTATGCGACAGCGAAGGGTGCGATCGCCGGGTTCACCCGCACGCTCGCGGCCGAATTGGGTCCTCACGGCGTGACGGTCAACTCGATCGCACCGGGCTTCGTGGCCACGCCGATGGTGGAAGAGCTGACCGAACGGCTCGGCGTGGATCGGGACACCGTCCTGCTGGAGGCGGCGATGTCCTCGGCCGTGGGCCGGATCGGGACGCCCGAGGAAATCGCCGCGGTGGTGGCATTTGTCACCCGGCCGGAATCGGGCTACCTCACCGGGGAGACCATCCACGTCGAAGGTGGTCGGCGATGACAGGAGTCGCGGTCGTGGCCGGCGGCGGCGAGCACACGGGGCCCGCGGTCGCGGTCAGGTTGGCGGCGCGGGGCTTCGACGTCGCCCTGCTGGACACCGAGTTCACGGCGGCCGACAAAACTGTCAGGCAAATCGAGGAGTCCGGCAGGCGGTGCGTCACGGTGGAGGCCGAGTTGACCGACACCAGGTCGGTCGGTGTCGCTTTCGGCCAGGTGCGTACCGCGCTGAGCAGCCCCGTCGTGCTGGTCACCTGCGTCGGACCGGGGCCGGTGCCGGACGGGTCACCCGAGGACGAACTCGCGGACGAACAGCGCTATGGCGTGGTCCGACGGGCGCTGCGCTCGGCGTTCGTATGTTGCCAGGCTGGGGCCGGCCAACTACTGCAGCACCGGTGGGGACGGATCATCATCGTCACCGAGCCGGTCGACGTGGGCGAAAACGCCTGGCGCACCTCCCAGCCCGTGCTGGCCGGGTTGATCGGTTTCACCCGGTCCGCGGCGTTGGAGCTGGCGAGGTCCGGTATCACCGTGAACCTCATCGCGCCGGCCGACAGCGCGGTCGACGGCCGGGCCCCGGCGCACCAACCGGCGGTCAACGCCAGCGCGGACTCCTATGCGGAGGGGGTCGCGCACGTGACGGAGTTTCTGATCGACGAGCAGGCTGTCGGAATCACCGGGCAGGCGATATACCTCGCCGCTGCCCAAGCGGGAGTACCTCTACTTCGCGAAAGGTAGTCACTGGTGGCGAACAGGGACCACGGACCGGAGCACTACGTCACCCGCATCCTCGATGAGGCGGCCCGGGACGGCGCGCGACCGGTTGTCCGATGGCGGGACACGGTGATCACGGGCACAGAGCTCCACCGATCGGTACGGCGGGTCGCGACGGCACTGCGCGAGGCAGGTGTGGCACGCGACCACGCGGTGGCCATCCTGACCCAGGTGAACAGTCCATGGATGCTGGTCGTCCGCTATGCCGCACACCTGCTGGGCGCATCGGTCGTGTACATAACCGGCGCCAACCACGGCACCGTGACCCACGACCTGCCGGTCACCACCCGGGTCCGGATGATGCGTGAAGCAGGTGCATCTGTACTGGTGTTCGATGAGCGCAACGCTCGGCTCGCCGAGACCATCCACGCGACGGTTCCGGACAAACTCGTGCTGTGCGGCCTCGGTCATCCGGCGTCCGGCACGGTGACCGCCGACGGCCGGCCGGTCGAGGACGCGGCGGTGGAATTCCCGGCCGAGACACCTGAGCTGGCAATGGTGCTCTATACCAGCGGCACCACCGGTCAACCCAAGGGTGTGTGCAAACCGTTCGGGGCGTGGAACGCGACCGTGGCCGGCCTGGCCGGGCAACCCCGGCCGCGGCAGACCTATATGGCAATGACCGCGGTGAGCCACACAGTGGGAATGGTCGTCGACATAGCGCTGGCCGCCGGCGGCAGCGTGCTGCTGCGTGAGAAGTTCGATCCCACCGACTTCCTGCGAGATGTCGTGACGCACAGGGTCACCGACACGTTCATGGGTGTGCCGCAGCTCTACGCGATCCTCAACCATCCCGATGTTCGCACCACGGACCTGTCCTCGTTGCAACACCTGGTGTACGTCGGCTGTCCCGCATCGCCGGAACGCCTGCGGGAGGCGGTCACCGTGTTTCCCGGTGTGCTGTGGCAGTCCTACGGTTCCACCGAGACCGGCCGGATCGCGATGCTCCGTGAGGACGACCACGACCATCCTGAACTGCTGGCCACCGTGGGCCGGCCGATGCCGGGGGTCACCATCGCGATCCGCGACCCGGAAACAGGACGAGACCTGCCGGTCAACGAGATCGGCGAGGTGGTGGTGCACAGTCCGAACAATATGGCCGGCTACATCGGCGATCCCGAGGGCACCACGCGGGTGGTCCGAGACGGCTGGGTGCATACCGGCGACATGGGCTCCGTCGACGAACGCGGGTACGTGCGGCTGTTCGGCCGGATGCACGAGATGGTCAAAGTGCAGGACACGCGAGTCAGCCCGACCGAGGTGGAGAAGGTGCTCGTCGGTTGTCCCGGCGTGGTGGACGCGTGCGTGTACGGCCACCGCAGGCCGGACCTGATCGAGGAACTGCACGCCGCCGTCGTGCTCAGTACCGAGGACGCCCCGAGTTTCGCCGCTCTGCGCGACCACGTCGCGCGGACCATGACCCCGACGCACGCTCCGGTCCGGTTCGTGCGCTGGCGGCAGTTCCCGATCAACAACACCGGGAAAATGGATCGGCTGCGGATCCGCGAGGTCAGCGCCGAGGCTCGCGGTGAGGGCCCGGACGTGCTGGTGGACAGGTGAGGTGAGTCATTCGATGAGAGTGCTGTTCACGAGCCTGCCCGGTATCGGCCACCTGTTTCCCATGGTGCCGCTCGCCTGGGCGCTACAGGCGGCAGGGCACACCGTGCTGGTCGCCACCGACCGTGAGTTCCTCCCGGTGGTGACCGGAGCCGGACTGCCTGCCGCGGCCGTGCGGGACCCTGTCGACCCGGTCGAGCTGTTCAAACCGGTCGGCCTGTCCGGCCTGTCCGGCCCGTCCGGTCTGTCCGGCTTGTTCGGCGGTCCGGTGAGCCCGGCTGAGAGGACCGGCCACCGGTGTGCCGAGATCGGTGTCCGAGCGCTGCCCGCCGTCCGTGCGCTCGTCGACGCGTGGCACCCGGACCTGGTGATTGCCGAACCCATGGAGCTGGCCGGGCCTGCCGCGGCGACGATCGCGGGCGTGCCCTGGGTGCGGCACTCCTACGGCCTGATCCCACCGGAGCGACTGCTGAGCGCCGCGGCCGCGGCCCTGGACTCAGAACTGGCAGTACGCGGGCTGTCCCCGTGGGCAGAGCCGGCCGGCACGATCGACGTGTGCCCCGACAGCCTCCAGCCTTCGGATGCGGTGGCGACCATGCCCATGCCCATGCGGTATGTGCCCTACAACGGCCCGGCCGTCGTGCCCGACTGGCTACTGGCCGGGCCGTCGCCACGGCCCCGGGTATGCCTGACCTTGGGCACGTCCCTGCCTCGGCGCAATCCGCGGGTCGCACCGCTGTGGCGGCTGCTGCTGGACGAACTGGTGGCGCTGGGCCAAGAGGTGGTCATCGCCATCGACGAGAGCCACCGGTCGCTGCTGGGTCACTTGCCTGGCGGCGTGCGTGCGGCGAGGATCCCGCTGTGTGACTTGCTGCCGACCTGTACCGCGATCGTGCACCACGGTGGCTCCGGGAGCACCATGGCGGCGGCGGCGTTCGGCGTGCCGCAACTGGTCATCCCGCACTTCGCCGACCACTTCGCCAATGCGGAGCGGATCATCGCGGTCGGCGCGGGCACGAGCCTGCCGCACGACACCGATGACCTGGCGCGGATCACAGCAGCCTGCGCGCTGATCATCGATGACGGCCCGCACCGGGCGATCTCAGCACAACTCGCCGAAGAGAACGCGAGCCGACCGAAACCGACCGAGGTGGCCCAGGACCTGGTGGCCCTGGTCCTCGAGCACAGCCAGGATGTCCTGCGACCGCAGCACGCGTCGCAGGGTCGACAGTAGCCAGAACTGCTGTGGATTTCGTGCTCGCACTGTCTTGCGACTCTTCTCCGCGGCAACACAATCGACGGGAACTACGCGACATGGTCACTGGACGCACCGAGCTCGAGCACGTCCTTACTCGCCTGGAAATGCTGCTGAACGACGTCTGGGACCAGCGGCCGGCGGGTGTGGCGGTGTCTGCCACCGAACCGCTGGTGAGCCTCGGGGTGGACTCGCTCACGCTCGCGCTGCTCCTCGACAATGTGGGCAGGGAATTCCACATCGACTGGACGGCCGGCACCCGTCTGGGCGGAGCGATCTCGCTACGTTCCATCGCGGATCTCGTCCTGCGACGGGACGGCGGCGCCGCCGCCGCTGCCGAGGCATAGGGCCCGGCACATGCGGACATCGGGTACGTACATGGCCGGGATCGGAGTCTTCCGGCCCAAGACAAAAAGCGTCGATGCCGCGGTGCGGCAGGGGCTCGTCTCGAAGGAATCTGCTGACGCCTCTGGAATCACCGGCGTGTCCGTCGCCGGTGACGTCTCTCCTGCCGAAATCGCGTTGATCGCCGCACACCAAGCCCTCGACAGCAGTGGACTGAGCGCCGATGACATCGGACTGCTGCTCCACACCGGGGTTTGGCACCAGGGACCCGACGGATGGGGGCCGCAGTACTATCTCCAGCGGCACCTGCTCGGTGACGATCTGCTCGCCGTGGAACTCAGGCATGGCTGCAACGGGACTTTCAGCGCAATGGAGTTGGCCGTCCCCTACGTGAAATGCGCACCTCATGCCGGCGGGGTGCTGATCACCGCCAGTGACAACTTCGGCACCCCGCTGATCGACAGATGGAACCCCGGCGAAGGGCTGGCCTACCTGGGTGACGGCGCGGGCGCGGTGGTGCTGGGCTCTTCCCCGGGGTTCGCGGAGCTGTTGTCCATATGCACCACCACGTTTTCCGGGATGGAGGAGGTTCACCGGGCCGGCGAGCCGCTCTTTCCGCCCGGCGCCACCACCGGTACTTTTCTGGACTACGGTGCCAGAGCCGCACGATTCCAGCAGAGGGCGACCGATGACGGCACTTGGGTGCAGTTCCTCCTGGGCCACCAGAAGCACAACGTGGAGTGCGTGGGCCAGGCGCTCCACGAGGCCGGTGTGGACGCCCGCGACATCAAGACCGTCCTGATCCACAGCATGCCGCGTCAGGCGGCCGCCTCCTACCTGAAGATCCTCGGTTTCTCGCTGGAACGCTCGACCTGGGAGTTCAGCCGGACAACCGGTCACCTCGGGGCCGGCGACCATCTCGCCGCCCTCTACCACCTGTTGTCGACGGGTGAGGTCGGCCCCGGCGACAACCTGCTGCTGTGCGGTTCCTCACCTGGCGTCACGTACAAGGCGGCCGTCATCCGAATCCTCGATACCGCCGCCCTTCGGAACCAGGAGGCTCGGCCCGATGGACTTTGACCTCAGCCCACAGCAGCAACAGCGCGTCGACCACATTCGCGCAGGCGCCTGCAAGCTGCCGGCCATGGAACCCAACGGAATGGCTGGAAAGGACAGTTGGCTGGCCGCGGCCGAACTCGGCATGACTGGCCTGTGTCTGCCCACGGATCATGGCGGCGGCGGGCTCGGTGCTCTGGACACGGCGCTGTGCCTCGAGGCGTTCTGCGCCGGTGGCGCGGACACCGGCCTCGCCTTCGGCATCGCGGCACATCTGCTTGCCTGCGGGACCGTCCTGGCCGATCACGCGGGCGAACCGGTGCGGGCCGAGCTGCTACAGGGACTGGCCTCGGGAACTGTTATCGCGGCGAACGCGATGACGGAGGACGATGCGGGATCTGACCTGAGCAGACTCACCACGACAGCCGTGGCCGACGGAGACAGCTACGTCCTGAACGGAAAGAAATCCTTCGTCAGCAACGCCCCGCTGGCCGACGTCTTCATCACCTACGTGGCCACCGCACCGAGCGCCGGTTATCTGGGGATGTCGGCGTTCGCGGTCCCGCGAACCCTGCCCGGCCTGCGGGTCGATTCCCTGCTGGCCAAGATGGGGTTGAACGGCTGTGCCGCCGCGCAGGTCAAGTTCACTGACTGCAAGGTTCCTGGCCGCTATCTGCTGGGCCCGGAGAATCAGGGGAACAGCGTCTTCCAACGCTCCATGACCTGGGAACGCGCCTGTCTGCCCGCGATCTACCTGGGTGCGATGGAGGGTCAACTGGCTCAGTGCGTGGACCATGCCAGGAGCCGCAAGCAGTTCGGCCGCAGCATCGGGAACTTCCAGGCGATCTCCCACCGGCTCGCCACCATGAAACTGAGGCTGGAAACCAGCCGCCTGCTTCTGTACCGCGCGTGCTGGTACCTCGACCAAGGCCGGCCGGCCGTGGAGGCGGCCGCATTGGCCAAGACGGCAGTCGCCGAGGCCGCCGTAGCCAACGCGCTGGACGCGGTGCAGGTGTTCGGCGCGCGGGGGTATCTGGCAGCAGACGGAATCGGCCAGCAGCTGCAGAACGCCATACCGCTGAACATCTTCTCAGGGACGACGGAGATGCAACGGGAGGTTGTCGCGAAGAGCATGGGGTTATGAGCGGTCGGTCGAGAACTGGTTCAGCAAATGATCTCTGACGCCTGGACCAGAGCCTTTCGTGCCGTCAGGCGTTCCACATGACCAACCAACCTTTTCTACTGCACCCAGGAGCCGAAGCATGAGTGAAAGGCGCGGCCTCCACGACCTGCTGTCCGCCTCCGCAGCTCGCACGCCGGACGCTCCTGCCGTTGTCGGACCCGCCGGTTCGATGAGTTACGGGGAACTCGACGAACGAGCCGACGCCCTGGCCGGCAGGCTGTCCGGCCAAGGAATCAGGAAGGGGGATCGAGTGCTGATCTGGTCCCCGAAGTCCGCCAACGCGATCGCCGCCATGCAGGCGGTCCTGCGCCTCGGTGCGATCTACATCCCGGTCGATCCCCTCACTCCCCCCGAGCGGTTCCTGGTGATCGCGCGCGAGTCCGGGGCGCTCGCCCTGTGCGCTCCGGAGGACCTGTCCGCGCGGGTGCCAAGCCCGCTTCACGACTGCCTCGCGTGTGTCGACCTCGACGCCGCGCCGGTGCCCGACGCTCTCCCGCGTACACCGGTGAGCACGTGCGTTGAACCAGACGATCTCGCCTACATCCTCTACACCTCGGGTTCGACCGGGACGCCGAAGGGCGTCTGCATCAGCCACCGCAGCGCCCTGGCCTTCATCGATTGGGCCGTTGCAGAACTCGCCCCCGGCCCGCAGGACCGCTTTGCCAACCATTCGGGGCTCTCGTTCGACCTGTCCGTCCTCGACCTCTATGCCGCCTTCACCGTGGGGGCGGCGGTGTGTCTGATACAACCCGAATTCGCCTACGTCCCGGAAGGGCTGGTCGAGTTCCTGCATCGCGAGCGCATCAGTGTGTGGTATTCCGTGCCTTCCGCGCTGATCCTCATGCTGCGTGACGGCGGTCTGCTCGACCGGCCCGCGCCCGAGACGCTCCGCGCGCTGCTGTTCGCCGGCGAGCCGTTTCCGATCGGCCATCTTCGAGCCCTCGCCGCCTGGTCCGACGCCCGGCTGCTCAATCTGTACGGACCTACCGAGACCAACGTGTGCACCTATCACGAAGTCCGCCCCGCGGACCTTGCCCGCGACCTGCCGGTCCCGATCGGTAAGCCGTGCAGCGGCGACCGGGTCTGGGCTCGCCGCGCCGACGGTTCGGAAGCCGAACCCGGTGAGGAGGGCGAGCTGGTCGTCAGCGGGCCGACAGTCTTCGCTGGTTACTGGGGCCGGCAGCCGCAGGAGGGCCCTTACGCGACCGGCGACCGAGTCAAGGTCCGGCCAGATGGTTCGTTCGATTACCTCGGGCGCCGCGACGGCATGGTGAAAATCCGCGGACACCGGATCGAACTCGGAGACGTCGTCGCGGCGCTGTACTCCCATCAGGGGGTCGCCGAGGCCGCTGTCATCGCGGTGGGCGACGGGTTGGACCGGGTCCTGGCCGCGTTCGTGGTCCGAAGCCAGGGAAGCGCTTTCGGGAACGTCGCGCTGCGTCGACACCTGGCCGACAGACTCGCACCCCACATGATCCCCGGTGACATCCGCTTCGTCGACCGGCTGCCCCACAACGATCGAGGGAAGCTCGACCTCGCGGCTCTGCAGATACCACTCCACGGCCCACAGAAAGCTCAAGGGTGAGAAATGGCAACCCAGACCCGAGAAGACATTTCGTCCGAGCTCCTCACCTTCATCCGTGAGAGCTTCCTGGCCGGGGATCCTGAGGGTGAGCTCGACGCGGATACCCCGTTGCTCGAGCTCGGGATACTCAACTCCCTGAACACTGCCATTCTGGTCGCGCATCTCGGGGAGGATTATGGCGTCCACGTGCCATTGATCGACGTCACCGCCACTACCTTCAAGTCCGTGCGGACCCTGAGTGAGCTTGTGCATGAGAGCCTGTCGCGAAAGTAAATACCGTCGTCCCCGCCAACTAATAGTCTGGATGTCCCATTGAAATTAAACGCGGACATGTTCCTGCTGCATGCGCCCAGCGTGTACGACTTCCGGGACCGTGACGACATCCTGTTCGCCTACCTGAGTGACAGCGACAGCGTCAACGTCACGTCCGTCTACGAGATGTACCCCATCGGCTGGTTCTCGATCAAGCAACAGCTCGCCGACCACGACTTCGACTGTCAAATCGTCAACATCGCCTCCCTGATGTTGACGCACCCGAATCTCGATGTGGAGCGCCTGATCGGGCGGTTGGAAGCGCCGGTCTTCGGTTTCGACCTGCACTGGATGACCCAGTGCAACGGTGCAATCGAGCTGGCCAAGGCGGTAAAGCGGATTCATCCCGAGTCGCTGATCGTCTTCGGTGGCATCTCGGCCACGTACTTTGCCCGGGAACTCATCCGGTACCCGCAAGTGGACGTCGTTGTTCAGGGCTATGACACGCTCGCCCCCATCACCCAACTGGTAGAGGCTGTGGTGCGGGGCGGCCGAGACTTCCGCTCGATACCCAACCTCCTCTACAAGGGCAATGACCGGGTGGAGACCACAGGATTCAGCCACAAACCCACCTCGGACTACAACAACGTCAGGAACGACTGGTCCTACTACCAGAACACGCCTGTGACGCCGCTTTCCAGCAAGCTGATCATGACGCTGCCGAACACCGGGTGCGCCCACGACTGCGGCTGGTGCGGCGGCTCCCGCTTCGCCTATCGCAACATCATGGAGGTGGACAGAACCCTCGTACAAAAGGACCACGACCTGATCGTCGAGGAGCTCAAGACGATGGGGGAGGCGGCCAGACACACCTCCATCTACGCCCTCCAGTGCTACTCGGAAGGCAAGACGAGGATGCACGCATACCTCGACGCCGTGCGCGACCTCGGGTACCGGAGTGTTTTCTTCGAGCAGTTCAACCTGACGCCCGACGACACGCTGAAGAAAATGGGAACTTCCACGGACTCGTACATCATGCTTTCCCCCGAGTCGCACGACCCGAAGATCAGCAAGGCTGCCGGCCGCGGCACTTACACGATGGCCGAGATGGAGGAATGGATTCCACGCGCGTTGGACGCCGGGGTCAAGGGCGTCATGATTTGGTTTTTCATCGGCATGCCGTATCAGGACAGGCAGTCCGTGCGCGACACGGTTGCCTACTCGGAGCGCCTGATCAGCAAATTCGCGGGATCGTCGGTCCTTCCGCTCATCTGTCCCATGGTGCCCTTCCTGGACCCTGGCTGCCGATTCTTCGAGGAGCCGGAAAAGTACGGCTACCGAATCCATCACCGTACGCTGGAGCAACACCGGCAGGCCATGGTCGAACCGCTCTGGTACCGTCGGCTGAACTACGAGACCGAGTGGCTGAGCCGACGCGAAATTCAGGATGTCTCCTACGAGGCGATCGAGCGACTGGTGAGCATCAAGGGCGAGTACGGTGTTTTGTCCAGCGTGTTCTGCGAAGCGGTGCTGAAGACAATTGACCAGACGAAACGGCTCCTCGCGGAGATGGATCACGCTCTCTCCCTGGACGGCCGGCTTCCCGCAACCCTGCGGGACGAAATGCGCGCTTACAACCGCAAGATCCTCGCTTATTCCAGCGACCAGATTCTGCCGATACCCCGCCCCTTTGGCGGACGCTGGTTCGATGACGTCACGGTGCCGGAAGAAATGATCCGCGAGCTCTCCATGACCCCGTGACACCACGGAGACAGCACACTTCTCAACAGCAGGAAGGACCAACTGAGCATGGCGAATCACGGACCGGTGGTGTATGGCCTGGGAGTGCCTGGCGCGCGCCTGCACTACGAGATCCAAGGAGCAGGTCCCCTGCTCGTTGTGGTCGGTTTACCCATGGGCTGTAAAGGGTTCGCGCCGATCTCGCGGCCGCTGGCCGAGCACTTCAGGGTCGTGACCTTTGACCCCCGTGGGGTCCACAGCAGCCCTGCGGATGACCCGAACCAGGACGCATTCCCCGAGGTGATGGCCGACGACGTGCACCGGCTCATTTCGGCGCTCGACGCCGGGCCGGCGTACTTGTTCGCCAGCAGCGGAGGCGGTGTGACCGCGCTCGCGCTGGCTGCCCAGCACCCTGACCAGGTCAGGACGCTGGTCGCCCACGAGCCCCCGTTGCTCGAGCTGTTGACCGACCGCGTACAGTTGCGCGCCGCCATTGATGAGATCTGCGACATGTACCGTGAGGACCGCCCCGCGGCGTTGCAGAAGTACCTCGCCCTTGCCGACATCCGCCTGCACCGGCCAACCCCGGACCCGCCCGGACCGAATTCGTTCACCGCCCCGTGGGACGTGTGGACCATCCTCGACCGGCTCTTCCATTTCACCCTTCGCCCAACTACCCGCTACCGGCCTGACATCGACGCGCTGCGACCCATGGCCGACCGAATCGTCATCGCCGGCGGATCCAAGGCCCAGGGCTCGCTCTTCCACCGCACCGCGGTCGCACTCGCCGATCAACTCGGCACCGAACTCGTCGACTTTCCCGGCGACCACACCGGCTTCCTGACCGATTCGGAGCCTTTCGCCCAGTTGCTGTTCGAGGTGTTCACGAAAGCGCGCTCGCACAACGGTCCTTAAAATCCGGAACCGACCAGCATCACGCCCACGGAATCCGCGCCATCGACGCCATTCATCGCGCACTCATCGGTGACCCCTGGCTCTTTACCGCCGTCACAACCCGACGCCACCACGCGGCTCACCACCTGAATGACGCTTGGCTGTGTGTATTTCCGTTGCACGGAGGATCGCAAGTGGTCGCAGATCGCCGAAGTGGCATGTAGGCTCATTTGAAGATTTTGCTCGCCAACGAGGGCAAGAAGTTCCCGTCCTCGAAGCTGCGAACCTTCCACACCATCGCATCGGCGAGGCCTCGGCGGGCGGGCCTTGTGGAAGAGAACTCCCTACCGCGGACCCCGCGACCCAGCCTGCATTCGCACGTCATCGGCGCATCGGGGCCGCTCACCCCGCCCATCGTTGAGATCAGTTCACTGACGCAGCACCAGGGGGGATCGAGATGAAGATTGAACCGATTACGGGATCCGAGGCCGAAGCCTTTCACCGGATGGGCTCCCGGGCGTTCGAAAGGTACAACGAGTTCGTGGACCTGCTGGTCGGCGCCGGCATCGCCGATGGCCAGACCGTGGTCGACCTGTGTTGTGGTTCGGGGGAGCTGGAGATCATCCTCACCTCCCGGTTCCCATCGCTGAACCTGGTCGGTGTCGACCTCTCGGAGGACATGGTCCGAATTGCCCGGGACTATGCCGCCGAGCAGGGCAAGGAGCTGGAGTTCCGTCACGGGGACGCGCAGTCCCCGGCCGGCATGGAGGATCTGCTCGGGAAAGCGGATCTGGTGGTCTCGCGACACGCGTTCCACCGGCTCACCCGGCTCCCGGCGGGGTTCGACACCATGTTGCGCCTGGTCAAGCCAGGGGGAGCCATCCTCAACGTCTCCTTCCTGCATCTCAGCGACTTCGACGAGCCCGGGTTCCGGACGTGGGTTCGGTTTCTGAAGGAGCGGCCTTGGGCCCCGGAGATGCAGCTCGCCTGGGCGCTGGCTCACTACTACGCGCCCCGGCTCCAGGACTACCGCGACGCCCTGGCCCAGGCGGCCGATGAGACGCCGGTGTCCGAGCAGAGAATCTGGGTCGATGACCGGGGCTACGGCGTTCCCACGGTCAAGTGTTTTGCCCGTCGGGCCGCTGCCTGACCGGCGGTTCGGTCCTGCTGCTCAGGACCCTGGCGGACGTTTCGCCCGTAACTCGCGCGAGTTGACGCCCGCCACCCAGATCGCGCGGTGCTGCCCTACGACCCGCACACGGCACGGTCGTGGATCGCCCGCCACGACGTCGAAGGCGTCATCGGGCTGCCGGGGCCTGCCTCACAGCGGCCGGCCCCGGCTGGGCATTCCCGGCTGGGCAGTCCCGCCGGGCGAACGGATTCGTGCCCTGCTCGCCTCGCTGAAGGCGTGGACCGCCCGCCCGAGAAGATTGGCGTCCGGGAAGAACTCGAAGGCGGCGGCTGCATAGAGAGTTATGGCATCGAGTCGTCAGCTACGGATTCATCGGACTCACGGCGTTAGTGCAGTAGGTGGAAACTTCTGAGTCTCGGCACCTGGACCCGAATGGAGGTGGCACCTATCGTAGGCAGGGTGGCACACAAACTTCGATCTCAGCCCGAAGAAACCAACCAAGGCACAGGCAGCGACTCATCGCTGTATCTGGATCTTATGATCAAGGTGTTAGCCGGGACGGTGTATGAGGATCCTGCGCACCGGGAAAACTTCTCCCATCGCGACTCAACGTACCGGGAAGAGGTCCGCAGCGAGGGACGCGACTGGCCGGCGAACGCGCACACGATGATCGGAATCAAACGCCTCGAAAACATTCGGCAATGTGTCGAGGATGTTATTGGCAACAATGTCCCCGGTGACCTCGTGGAAACTGGGGTGTGGCGTGGGGGAGCGTGCATCTTCATGCGCGGAATTCTGCGCGCTCACGACGTGCGCGACCGGACTGTGTGGGTCGCTGACTCCTTCCAGGGCATTCCTGACGTCGGTGAGGACGGCCATGCCGGCGACCGGAAGATGGCGCTGCATCGGCGTAATGCGGTGCTCGCGGTGTCCGAGGACGAGGTCCGGCGCAACTTCCGCAACTACGACCTGCTCGACGAGCAGGTCCGGTTCCTCCCCGGCTGGTTCAAGGACACGCTGCCCACCGCGCCGATCGACGCGCTCGCCGTACTGCGGATGGACGGGGACCTGTATGAATCCACCTGGGATACCCTGACCCACCTCTACCCGAAGGTGTCCGTCGGTGGCTACGTCATCGTGGACGACTACCTGATGTGCCCGCCGTGCAAAGACGCGGTGGATGAATACCGTGCGCGGTTCGACATCGCCGACGAGCTGATCAGGATCGACCGCGACGGTGTCTACTGGCAGCGCACCGAGTAGGTTCACAACGACTCGACGCCTCGGGTATGTGGACCCCCCGGGCGGAGGCACAAGAACACTAATCGCGGACCCGGATCAGAATGCGGTGACCCGTAATGTGTACTCACTCAGAACATCGGTCCGTGCAGGGCTCGTCAGCCACGGGGGTATTGCACCGAGTTCCTAATTCTCTCAGCTTCTATTATCAGCATCTGCTCGTGGCCAGTGAGCGGATCGATACCACCTGGGCCAGTACCGATTCCTGGTTCGAACCGAGCTGGCAACTTCCCAAACTCGGCCCAGAGCTGGACGAGTTCTTTTCGGTCAGCGGGATTTCCGCCGGCGAACTTGGCGAATACCAGGGACGTCGGCTTCACTTCCTCAACCTGACCGAGAACCCGGGCACATATACCACGAAAACGTTCGGCTCCTCAGTGATCGTGGCCCGCGCGGTACGGCATACCGAACTGACCGGCGAGCCGGTGCTGCTGGTGACCCCGTCGGCGGCCAACAAGGCGGTGGCGCTGCGTAACGCGGTGCTACGCGCCTACCAGGTCGGCCTGTCGGACCCGAGCAAGCTGCGCGTGGTCACCGTGGTGCCGGCCAGTTCACTGCCCAAACTGTGGGCCTCCGACCTCGATGTCGATCCGGCGCTGCGCGCGGCCAACCCGATGGGCGTCTACTCCGGCCCCGAGCGTGAACACGTCAAGGAGATCACGACGGCCGCCGTAGGCGATCTGGCCGCCAACGATCCTGTCCTGCGTGGATTTCGAGTCTGGTACACGCTGAACCCGAAGAACTACATGGTGGCCGACTTCATTCGGACACTGTTCGAGTATGAGTACTTCCCGCCTGTCGGTGAGCGGTGGCACACCCACGCCGTCTCCAGCGCCTACGGTTTTCTCGGACACGACCTGGGCCGGCAGATGGCGGCCGAGGACGGTGTCCGGTTCGACGTGCCGCAGCGCTACTTGCTGGTGCAGCATTTGGAGACGCCGGATCTCGTCAGCGCCGTTACCGGCATTGACGTCGAGACCGTGGTCCGGGATCTCTACCGGGCCACCGGTGACGGCTTGCTGACCAGGCCGGCGGACGCCGATCCCCGGCTGCCCGAGTACTGCTATTCAACCGGTGAGCGCCTGGAACGGACCTTCTACACGCGCAATCCGCCGACGACGAAAGCGGTCCGGCAACTGGTGGCCGACCATGGTGGCAATGGGATCGTGGTTTCCCTGCCGGAGTGCGTCAACCGATATGCCTTCGTCCGAGATCTGTTGCGCGGCGCCGACTTCCACCGGCTGCCAGAGGACCCCCGCCGGCTGCGCGAGTGGGCCATGGTGATGTCCGCCGTCGGCTGCCTCAACGCGATCGACCGTGACTTGATCCCCGTCGGCGCCGACGTGGTCATCCATGGCTCGGGCGCGTATTCCGAAGGTGAGTTCCACCAGATCGACCGGAGTCGGCTGATCGAGGTGAACACCCCGGACGAGGTACGCGCGCTCATCAGCGGTGCGATTCAGGCGGACGGCGAGCGTGGTTGATGAGTACATCGGTTGTCAAGCCTGCTGAGGACGTGGCCGGTCGGCTCGCACGGATCCTGACGACCGGTCGGTCCGGTCCGTTCCTGGGCACCCCATGCGGCGTGCTCGCCCAGCTGTACCGCGAGATCGACGCCGCGTGCGGGATGCGCACCATCGCGCGGGAGGACTCCGCGGTCGGGGTCGCGGCCGGCGCGGCACTGGCCGGCCGGCAGCCGGTGGTCTTGATGCAGAACTCCGGGTTCGGCCAGTCGGTCAACGCCTTCGCGTCGTTGATCATGCCCTGCCGGCTCGATGTGGTCACGGTCATCAGCGTCCGGGGCATGGCCCCGGACAACACTGAGGAGAACAGCGCCATGGGCACGCTCACTCCGACGATCCTGGCCGGTCTGAACGCGGACGTCCGCTGGCTCGCCGACGGCGCCGACCTGACCGAGGCCACAGCCAACTGGCTCACCACCGAGGTGGACGAACCACGGTTCCTGCTCATCGCCCCTGGACTTTTCGGCTGGCGCCCGTGACGATCCGCACGATGACGCACTCGCCGCAGAACAAGGCGGCAGCCATCGCCGAGATCATCGGCGCGTCGGAGGACACGCCGATCGTGTTCACCACCGGCTATGCCTGCCGTATCGCCAACGACATCCAGGACAAGCCCGGGCACTTCTACATGCTCGGCTCCATGGGGCTGGCCGGCTGTGTCGCCGTGGGCGTCGCGGCCGGGCTGTCCCGACCGGTGATCGTCGTCGACGGGGACGGCTCGTTGGCGATGAATCCCGGCGCGCTGTTGCTGGCCGCCGAGTTCACCGCGTTGCCGCTGATCCACATCGTGTTGGATGACCGCGCGTACAGTTCCACAGGCGCCCAGCCCACCCCGCCGGTCGGGAACATCGAGTCCTGGGCGGCCTCGCTCGGCTATCTGGTGTTGTCCCCACCACCGGCCGACGGCGTCGGCTCCGTGGTGGCCGGCCTCCTCGCCGGCGAGCTCACCCGACCACATCTGTTGCGCCTCCCGGTCGCGCCGGACGGGCGGAACGTCCCCGGCCGGATCGAGGGCCGCCTGTCCGGATACGCGGCTCGGTTCCGCACGCACTGCCGAGGCTTGCGGGCCGGCTCCGAACTGCCCGTCGTGTAAACGGTTGGCGGCCGTCGAGAACTGGAAGGTCAATGCAACCTGTTGAGAGCGGACGCGGACGAGCAGTCGGTACCTGCGGCGAGCTCGTTCAAGGCACGGTTGACGGCCGCGAGCTGATGGTGACCTTTCCTGTCGACTGGTACAGCGACGTGGTCGTGCGTGGCTCCTACTTGCCCGGCGTCCGGGTGTGGCCACGGTCGAAGGTCAAGGTCCGCCGGATGTGCGATTTGTTGCTCAACCGGCTGGTCGGAGCCAGTTCCGCCGATGTCGGGCTGGACGTGCTGGTCAGCTCGATGATCCCGGAGGGCCGCGGACACGCGAGCAGCTCCGCCGACCTGACGGCGTTGTGCCGGGCGATGGCGCAGTGGCTCGGCGTGCCGCTCGCTGACGACGACATCATGCGGCTGTGCTGCGAGCTGGAGCCGTCCGATGCGGTGTGCCGTCCGGTCCCCACACTGTTCGACTTCATCCGCGGCGAGGTGCTGTTGTGCTACGACGACCCGCCGCCGATGGCTGCGCTGGTGCTGGACGAGGGTGGGGCGGTGGACACCGTGACCATGCGGCGGCTGCCCTGTACCGAGGCCGAGAGCGAGCGGTTGGCCTTGGCGTTCGACTTGGTGGACCGGGGATTCCGGCTGGGTGATCTCGCGTTGATCGGCCGGGCCGCGATGATCAGCGCCGAGGTCAACCAGCGGCGGGTGTACAAGCGGAACTTCGAGGTTGCCAGGGAAGTGGCGGATGCCTGTGGCAGTTACGGAGTTTCGGTCGCACACAGCGGGACCACGCTGGCACTGCTGTTCGATCAGCACGAGGTGGAGGGCATCCGCGCGGCCAACGCGGCGCTGAGAACAGTCGCCGCCGACTGCGAACTGTTTCTGCTCAATGCGGTGGTCCCGACGCGGCGGCCGGCACCCGATCTGACTGAACTGCCCACTCGCTGACGGCGAACGAGTGAGTTGATTCCCTTTTGGTCGGTTAATTCCTCGGGGGTGTCAGTGGGTGCAATCAGATTCGCTCTGCCGAAGCAGGGCCGGCCGATCAGCGTTGCCGGGTACCGAACGGCCGCCCGCCGGGTCCTGCCCGACCTGGTGTGGGCGTACGTGGAGAACGGCGCAGACGATTCCGTCACGTTGGCGGCCAACCGGTCTGCGTTCGCCCGCTGGTCCCTGCGTCAACGAGTGCTGCGCAGTTCCGCCGGGCGGAAAATGGCTACCCGGTTCGGAGACACCGAGCTGGCGATTCCGGTGATGATTGCGCCAACCGGGATCAACGGACTGGTGCACTGGCGCGGCGAGTTGGCCACCGCATGCGGTGCGGCCGCAGCCGGTAGCAGGATCGTGTTGAGCACGGCAGCGTCTTATTCTGTCGAAGAGGTCGCCGAGGCGAGCCCGGTCGGACACTGGCTCCAGGTCTATCCGTGGCGCGATCGAGAACTCATGGACTGGCTGCTCGAGCGCGGCCGACGATCGGATTGCCCAACGCTGGTGGTCACGGTTGACACACCGGTGTTCGGAAACCGCGAACCGGAACGGCTGCAGGGCATGAGCATCCCGCCCGTGCTCACCCCCAGGCACGTGTTGGACGCCGCGCTGCACCCTCGATGGGCGTACAAAGTCCTGCGCCACCAGCGGGTGTTCACGGGCAACCTGGTCGGGATGAGCGGCGTGAGGGCCGGTGCGCTCGCAGCGAAAGTGCGCCGGGAACGGATGATGGCCGGCGAACTCGACTGGGACGACTTCGCCAGGGTCCGCGCGCAGTGGCAGGGACTCTGTTACGTCAAGGGAATCCTGGACGCAGATGACGCAGAACGCGCTGTCTCGCTTGGTGCGGACGGGATCATCGTGTCCAATCATGGCGGCCGACAGCTGGACGGCGCCCCGGCCACACTGGACGCGCTGCCCGTGATCGCCGACCGGCTGGCCCACCGGGCCACGGTGCTCATCGACGGCGGGATCCGCAGAGGCACCGACGTGGTGAAGGCTCTGTGCCTCGGTGCGGACGGCTGCCTGATCGGTCGCCCGGCGCTCTACGGACTTGCCGTGGGCGGCGAGTCCGGGGTCGAACACGTGCTCAACATCCTGCGCGAGGAAATCGACCGCACCCTGGCGCTCATGGGCTGCTCGGACATCGCCGAACTCGGCCGGGACTGGCTCATCCCCGGGTAGCACCGCCGGCGCCACCGGGGACGGTGTCCCGCCGAACGGGTGCCGGACATGGGTCAGTTGGGCTCGTCGCCGTCGGTGGCCGGGGTGCCGGGCTGCTTGGACGGTCGCCGATCTCGCGTGGCCAACAGGGCGATGACGGTGATCAGCAGTGTGATCGTGATCGCCACGGTGGAGCCGAGGAGCCCGTCGGTGGCGGCGCGGAGATGGTCGCCGGGGTGGGCGGTCAGGGACCCGAAGTACAGCGCTCCGATGACAGCTACCCCGATCGTCGATCCGATGCGCTGCCCTGTTTGCAGGACGGCGCCGGCGGCACTTCCCTCGGTCAGGGGCACCGTTTGCAGAGCCAGCGTCAGGTTCGGTCCGATGACCAGCCCGCTTCCCGCGCCGGCGAGCAGCAGCGGACCGGCCACGAGCAGCCACACAAGGCCGCCCGCGCGGTGGCCGATCAGGGCGATCAGCCCGGCGGATCCCAGCGCGACGGCGGCCAGTCCGATGACGACCAACCGGCGTCCGACCCGGTGGACCGCGCGGCCGGCCAGCGGGGCGCTGATCGCCGCGCCGAGCGCAGTGGGGGTCCCGACGGCGCCGGCGGCCAGTGCCGAGTAACCCAGCCCCAGTTGGAAATACAGCGACACCATGAACGGGATGCCGACAAAGCCGACGAAGTAGCCCATGCCGACGAACGCGCTGATCGCATAGTCGCGCTGGCGCAGCATCGCGAGGTTGACCAGCCGTGGTCGGCCGGAGCGCGTGCAGTGCTGCTGCCAGGCGATGAAACACGCCAGCAGCAGGGCCGACAGCCCGAGCAGGTACCAGGGCACCGACGGCTGTCGCTGCTCGGCCGCGATCAGCGGCAGGATCAATGTGGCGACACCGGATCCGAGCAGTGCTATCCCGAGCAGGTCGAGTCGCACTCCTCGTATCTGCTGCCGATCGCGGGGGAGCCACCGCAGGCCCAAGGGGAGTGACAGCGCCGCGATGGGCACGTTCACCAAGAACACCCACCGCCATCCGTTGGCAGGGCCGCCGGCCTGGATCAGCAGACCGCCGACCAGCGGGCCGATGGCCGTAGTCGCGGCGATCATCCCGCTGTACGCCCCGCCTGCCTTGCCCAGTTCCGGGCCCCGTGCGAACAGCTGCCGCATCAGCCCGACCACCTGCGGCGTCACCACCCCTGCGGCGAGGCCCTGCACCAGCCTGGCGGCCACGAGCCACCACCCGGAGGCCGCCAGCCCACAGGCCAGGCTGCCGAACGCGAAGAAGGCCAGCCCCACCAGCAGCGTGCGCCGTCTGCCGAGCTGATCGCCCAGCGCCCCGGCGGGCACCAGCACCACCCCGAAGGTCAGTGTGTAGCCGAACGCAGCCCACAACACCTGCCCGGCCGACAAGTGCAGCCCGGCCTGCATCGAGGGGACCGCGACGTTGATGACACTCACGTCCAGCAGCGTCACGAATCCCGCCAGCAGGCACACCGAGTACGCTGCCCAGCGCCCTGCCTGCATTGGTTCGGCCACGTCGGTCTCTGTCATTCCGGCCCTTCCGCCTTGGCTGATCACGTCTACTCGCTGACTTCACTTCAGCCGGTCTCACCAGAGCCGATCAATGACCAACATGGTCATGGAACAATCACCGGAAGGAATCGATCGAGGTGCGGAGGGCGGTAGTGATGGAGGTTCGGCAGTTGCGCTACTTCGTCGCCGTCGCCGAGTGCGAACACTTCGGCCGGGCGGCCGAGACCCTGCACATCGTTCAAGCCGCGGTGAGCAAGCAAGTCGCGCGGCTGGAACGCGAACTCGGACTCACGTTGTTCGACCGGTCCCACCGCCGGGTCCGACTCACCCCGGACGGCCAGGCCTTCCTGGCCCACGCACGCCGCGCGCTACGCGGCATCGACCGCGCCGCCGCCGCGGCAGCCGACCTGGCCGCCGGTGACACAGGCTTGCTGCGGATCGGTAGCAGCATTGGACTCGGCCCCCGCGTCGACGCCGCACTCGCGGCCGTCCGCAGCGCGTACCCCGGCATCACGCTCCAGGTGACGACCTCTGCCTCGACAACCGGTCATCTCGCCGCCGTCGCCGACTACGATCTCGACGCCGCCTTTGTGGCCGCACCACAGGCCACCCCGGGCGTGCAGGTTCACCACCTCTGGGACGAACCGTTGCTCCTGGCCGTCCCCGCTGCACACGCCGGCTCCGCCGGCGACCTCGCCACCCTCGCTGAACTCCCTCTGGCCCGATACGCTCGCGCGGACAGCCCCGGTACCGACGACCTGATCACCGCTGCCTGCCAGGCGGCCGGGTTCACCCCCCGGAAGGGCCCCACTCTCACCCGAGCCCAAGACCTCCTCACCGGACCCGTTTCCGCCGGAGACTGCTGGGCCGTACTCGCCGCAGACCTCCTCCACCACGTCCCCGCCGCTGTCGCCCTCGTCCCGCCCGTTCCACCGGTCCTCGTGCCCACCGCACTCGCGCTACCCGATCCCGTACGCCGTGCGGCCGTGCTCAACCTGCTCACCGTCGCACAGGCCGGGACCGGCTGACGACCGGTGTTCCCGGCCCGGCACGCCGGGTCCATCCCGTGATCGGTGTTCTCGGTGTTGGCCGCAGGCGCCACGAATGAACGCCATATCTGATCTTACCCATGTGATCTTGGCGCAGAATATCGCACGTCGACCTGGAGTGCCGAAGCTTTCCGGGGTGGGTCAACCGGTCCACTGGCCGGCCTACGACCACTCAATAACCGCCTACCGACTCATTCGCCTTGACAAATATGGCGACTGGGCTGGAAGCTCACATGATGAATCGGTGGTTAGTTACTGGTGCGGGAGGAATGCTCGGCAGGGATTTGGTGCGGGTTTTGGGGGCGCTGAACGAACCAGTGCTGGCTGCCACTCGGAAGGATCTCGACATCACCGACCGATTTTCGATCCGAGCCGTTGTCTCCAGGTATCAACCGACGGCGATCGTCAATTGCGCAGCATGGACGAGATTTCATGAAGCGGAGACCAGTGAAGCGGAGGCCCATCTTGTCAATGGAAGAGGGGCAGGAGAGCTGGCTACGATATGCAGCGATCGATCGATTCGGTTGGTCCATCTCTCCACCGATTACGTTTTCGACGGCGCGAGTCGCCGGCCCTATGCCGAAAGTGCGACCACCAGTCCGATCAACGCTTACGGCCGGACAAAGCTGGCCGGCGAGCAAGCTGTGCTCGAGTTGCTGCCGGACGACGGGACGATCGTAAGAACCGCCTGGCTGTACGGTCGACACGGCACGAACTTCATTCGCAAGATGGTCCGGTTGGAGCAGACGCACAAGACGGTGGACGTGGTAGACGATCAGTGGGGCCAGCCAACATGGACTGTGGATTTGGCACAACAGATCGTGGCACTCGTTCGGCACGGTGCGTCCGGCGTGTTCCACGGGACAAGCTCAGGCGAGACCACGTGGTACGACTTCGCCCGGATGATCTTCCGGTTGCTCGGTGCGGATCCCGGACGAATCCGCCCGGTGCGCAGCGACCAGGTCGCCGGCGGCGAACTGCGTCCCCGGTACACGGTGTTGGGGCATGCCGCCTGGCGCGAGGCCGGGCTGACGCCGATTCGGCACTGGTCTGCCGCTCTGGAGCAGTCGTTTCCCCTTCTGGCTGACGAGGAATAGTAATCCTCCTCGAGTAAGAGAAAGGAGGTTCCGCGGATGCGACTTCTGGTGACGGGCGGTGCCGGCTTCATTGGCTCGGAATTCGTCCGGGCTACCTTACGTGGCGTTCTGCCGGGCTCATCAGGAACCCACATCACCGTTCTGGACAAATTGACATATTCTGGCAACGAGCTCAACTTGGCGCCGATCGCGGACCTACAGACTTACCGGTTCGTGCAAGGTGACATCTGTGATCGGGGTCTGGTGGACGACGTGGTCGCCGGACACGACGCGATCGTGCACTTCGCTGCCGAGACGCATGTGGATCGCTCGATCGAAGGTGCCGCCTCGTTTGTCCGTACGAACGCACTGGGTACGCAGGTGCTGCTGGAAGCGGCCTCCCGTCACCGACTGGGACGGTTCGTCCACATCTCGACCGACGAGGTGTATGGATCGATCTCCGAGGGCGCCTGGACCGAGGAGTCCCCAGTGGCCCCGAACGCACCGTACGCGGCAGCCAAGGCGGCGGGAGACCTGCTGGCGCTGGCCTGGCACCGGACCCGGAAGCTCGACGTCGTGGTCACCAGATGCACCAACAACTATGGGCCGTACCAGTATCCGGAAAAGCTGATCCCGCTGTTCACGACCAATCTCCTGGACGGGCAGCAGGTTCCGGTGTATGGGGACGGCCACAACCGCCGACAGTGGCTGCACGTGTCGGACCACTGTCGCGCCATCCAGTGCGTGCTCCTTGGTGGTCGGCCCGGGGAGGTTTACCACATTGGCGGTGGCACCGAGTTGACCAACCTGGAACTGACCGAACACATCCTCGAGGCCTGTGGTGCCAGTTGGGACATGGTGCGGCATGTTCCGGACAGGTTGGGACATGATCTCCGCTATTCGCTGGACACCACCAAAATTCGTACGGAACTCGGTTATTCGCCTCGTGTGGCGTTCGCGGACGGGCTGGCGGAGACAGTGGAGTGGTACCGCACTCACCGTGGTTGGTGGGAACCGCTTAAAAATCCTGACAAAGCGACGGGTTCACCAACCGACGCCGGCAGATGATGGCGCAACCAGGCGGAGGGACGCCTCGTGGATGTCGTCACTGATCTCCCAGCGGTTCCGCCCTCGACCAGTCCAACGCCACGGCACCGGTGAGCTCGGCGAGCAGTTGCCGTGCAGGCGTTGCCGGACACCGGTGTCGTTCCAGGCCCGCAGCCGCCGCCGGCAGAACAATGGTTCGATCCGCATCCACAACTCGTCGGACATTCCCGTGAGGGGGAGGAAGAGATGCAGGACATTGTGCGTCCCATCAACGAGTGCCGGGTGTGCGGGCACAACGATTGGCTTGATGTGGTCTCGTTCGGATCGACACCATTGGCCGGAAACCTGCTCGGCACGGAAGATGACCCAAGGGATGAGACTCTGTTCCCGCTGGATGTCGGCGTGTGCCGGAAATGCTGGCTGATGACACTGCGACATGTCATCGAACCGAATGCCCTTTTCGGGCACTACCGTTACGTCGCCTCGGACGCAGGATCGATCATCCAGCACATGCGGCAGCTCGTCGAACTGTGTATCCGATGGGTCGGCCTGACCGACAGAGATCTCGTCGTGGAGTTCGGCAGTAACACAGGTGCTCACCTGGAGCTGTTCCAGCAGGCCGGCATGCGGGTGGTCGGCGTTGATCCCGCGCGCAATCTCGCCGACATCGCCAATGACCGTGGCGTCAAAACGATTCCTGCCGGCTTCACCACCGAAGTCGGCCAGGAGATCGCGACTGGACATGGTCCGGCGCGACTGGTGTTCGGTCGCCAATGTTTCGCCCACATCCACGACATCCACGAAGTCCTTGACGGAGTCTCTGCCCTGCTGGCGCCTGATGGCCTGTTCTTCGTGGAAGTTCCCTATCTGGCGGAACTGCTCGCAAACAATCAGTTCGACACCATCTTTCACGAACATCTCTCCTACTTTTCGCTCGGCGCGCTGTGCAGGCTGTTCGAGTCGCACGGGCTTCGCGTCGTGGACGTACATACAGTTGACGTGCACGGCGGCTCGATCGTGGTCTTCGCCGCCCCGGCCGCCGCCGGCTATGAGGTGCGGCCCGCTGTTGCCGAGATGCTCGCGGAAGAACGCAGCCAGGGCATCGCAGAGGAGAGTACATACCAGAAATTCGCCGAGCGTACGGAACGGGTGCGCGCACAGATCCGGGAACTGGTGCGCAGCTTGGTGGCAGAGGGCAAGACAGTGGCTGGATACGGCGCACCGACCAAAGGCAGCGCACTGCTGGCCGCATGCGGGCTGGGGCATCAGGAGATCCGGTTTTGTAGCGACACAACAGCCCTGAAGCAGGGAAAACTCCTACCGGGCTCCAGAGTTCCGATCTGGTCGCCGGAACAAGCAAGCGACCACGTACCGGACTACTACCTGCTGTTGGCCTGGAACTACGCTTCGGAGATCATCAACAAGGAGAAGTCGTTCCTGGAAGGGGGCGGCCGTTTCATTGTTCCCATACCCGAACCGCGCGTGATATCGGCGGAGTCGGCGTGGTGACGTCGAAGGCTGCACCAACGATGATCAGGCGTTGTCAGGTTGCTGATGGGGTGGCTGGTTGAGGGGAATCCTTCTTGCGGGCGGTACCGGCTCCAGGCTGTGGCCGGTCACCCGGGCTGTTTCCAAGCAGTTGATACCGGTCTTCGACAAGCCGATGATCTACTACCCGCTGACCACGCTGATGATGGCCGGCATACGGGAGATACTGGTGATCACGCGCCCCGAGGACCAGCGCCAGTTCCGTCACCTCCTCGGCGACGGCTCGCAACTGGGCCTGTGTCTTGAGTACGCCGTCCAAGAGAAGCCCGAGGGTATCGCGCAGGCGTTTGTCCTGGGTGCCGAGTTCATCGGCGACCAGTCGGTGGCCTTGGTCCTCGGGGACAACATCTTCCATGGCGCGGGCCTGGGAACCAGGCTGCGTCAGTACAGCGATCCCGCCGGGGGACGGATCTTCGCCTACGTCGTAGCCGACCCCAGGGCCTACGCGGTAGTGGAGTTCGACGAGGCCGGTACGGCAGTCTCCATAGAGGAGAAGCCGGCCAGTCCCAAGTCGCGGTACGCCGTGCCGGGGTTGTACTTCTACGACAACCGGGTGTTGGAGGTCGCTCGCGGCCTGATGCCTAGTCAGCGTGGCGAACTGGAGATCACCGCCGTCAACGAAACCTATCTGAAGTGGGGCGAGTTGCGGGTCACCACGCTCGACCGGGGCGCCGCCTGGCTGGACACGGGAACGTTCACCTCCTTGGTCCAGGCATCGGAGTACGTGCGTGTGGTGGAAGAACGGCAGGGCCTCAAGATCGGCTGTGTGGAAGAGGTCGCCTGGCGCTGCGGCCTCATCGGGAACGACCAGTTGCGGGAACTCAGCCGCCCGCTGCTCAAGAGCGGCTATGGCCGGTATCTCCTCGACCTGCTCGCCGATCAGGAGTTGAAGGAGTTGAAGTCGTCGTGAAACTTCGCCCGCTCGGCATGGAGGGTGCCTGGGAGATCACCCCCAAGCAGCACGCCGATCCGCGCGGGGTCTTCCTGGACTGGTACAGCGTCGACCAGTTCGCCGCAGAGGTCGGCCGCCCACTGCGGCTGGCCCAGGCCAACCTGTCGGTATCCGTTCGCGGCGTGGTGCGCGGCATCCACTTCGCCGATGTGCCGCCGGGGCAGGCCAAGTACGTGACGTGTGTGCGCGGCGCGGTGTTCGATGTGGTGGTGGACCTGCGGGTCGGCTCGCCGACTTACGGGCGCTGGGAAGGCACCCGACTCGACGATGTCAGCCGTCGTGCCGTCTACCTCTCGGAAGGCATCGGGCACGGCTTCTGCGCGATCTCGGACGAGGCCACGCTGTGCTATCTGTCTTCGCAGACCTACAACCCGGCGTCCGAGCACGGTGTGCACCCGCTCGATCCAGAATTGGCCATCAATTGGCCCGTCGAGACCCCGCTGCTCTCCGCGCGTGACCAGGACGCGCTCCTGCTCGCCGAAGCCCGGGACGGGGGCCTGCTGCCCAGTTATGCGGCCTGTCAGGCGCTCACGGCGTTGACGAGTCAATGACGGTCCGTGGCGGGGGGGGGGGGGGGGGGGCCC